>WGBF01000543.1 GCA_015494485.1 bacterium
CCCATATTTTCGAAATATGGGAAAGGGAAAAAGGCCCTAACACCCCAAAATTTGTCCCGAAGGGACAATTGTAAAACATATTTGTTAGCGTTGGAAATAAAGATTGTAATGCATTTCATCCCGTCTCATTCGGGACGGGAATGTTTATTAGCGCATTTGATTCCCACAAATAAATTTTGTGGGCTATGGGCAGCCCGTCCCCTCCGGGACGGTTTTTCCCCCTCTCTTTCCCCGAAAGAGAGAGGGCCAGGGGGTGAGATTTGGGAAATTGTTTAACCGCAGAGTACACGGAGAACGCAACGTATTTTTCTTTGCGTTCTTCGCGGTTTCAAAGAAAAAGGTCAAAATGAATGTTGACGATCCGGGGGGTGGGGTTTTCGCCTGCACACCAGCGAAACCCCTTAGTGGGACTCGTACCCCTTTAACCCACCCTTGGGAACAATCAGGGTAAAATGCTCCGGCACAATGGCAAAGGTTTTCCCGTCGGCTTCAAATACATCCGTACCGTTCTGCTGACGGATGGGTACCCCGGATTCCTGAAGGGTAGTACGCACCATCTCCTTCCACCGGGGCCATTCTTCCGGCGCAATGGGTTCCACTTTTCCATGGGTGTACTGGTGGGGATCCAGCCGCTTGTAAGGGTCAAAAAACAGCATTTTTCCCCGGGAAGCACCTCCCAGTAATTTGGTTCCCCGGTACGGACGCTCCTGAATGCGCAACGCCCCGCTGGCGTCAAAATACATCCCGCCAAAAAAGAATCGTCCCCCCATCAGGGATTCACCGCAGTACTTGCTGGCACTACCCAGAATGTGCACCTCCAGTTCCTGGCAGCGGGGGTCGTTCACGGAATTGGTCCAGGCCCGGTCCACAATATCACCCAGAATAATTACCTTTCCGCCTTTGGAGGCATATCCGCACACCTTACCGGCATTGCCATACACAATTAAATTGCCGTGGTGCATGCCCATGGCGCAAAAGTTCTGGGCGTTGCCGTGGCAACGGATTGTTCCCCCCTGCATAAACGCCCCGAAGTACTCGCCGGGTGTTCCGTACACGTCGATTTCCACATCATCGGTGTCGGCCGTGCCCATTACGGCGGTAGAAATTAATCGCTGACCGTTTACGCGGTACAACACGTAGCGCCGCCATCCCCGATCGTAGGCATGGCGCAACAGGGCCGCCAGGGTGTGGCGGGGGTCCGTACCTTCCGCTTGAAAACCGGTGGCATCCACAAAGAGCAGGGCCTCCGGTGCCGGCGCTTCCGGTACCTCCGGGTGGTGAATGGTTACCAGTACAATTTCTTGCGGAAAGTGCGCCGGCAGCGCATCCAGCCAGTGGTACAGCACCTGACGGGTAATATCCAGCAAGGAACTTTTGGCTTTGCGACCGGTGGGCATTCGTCGCAGGTAATCCACAAAATGGGTAAAAATGTGTTGCACGGCTTCCCGCAGTCCCCGGGGATCGCTGCTCCCGGAAAATTGCGCTACGCTTTTTTCCGCCAGGCGGGTTAACACCCAGCGATAGGTATTAAAATCCCATTCCGGCAATCCGGATTCAATCCACTGAATGGCCTGTTTTGCTGCCTTAGCCGGGTTCGCCAGCAGTTCGTCCAGGGTGTGCTCCAGCTCCGTTGCCTGGTCCGGAGTGTGCAGCGGTGTTCGCCGGAAGGAATAATGCTCGCCGTACTCTGGCACCTCAATGGGCTGCCCGTATCGGTCCAGAAATTCCACCTGATGAATGGTTCCCTGCTCATCGTAATGGAAGCGGCTAATCATTCCGTTACTGACGAAGGTCTCATCCGGAGCGCCACCATCTACCAGGCCTTCGGCATCCAGCAACTGCATCATTTGCTGCACCGCCTGCTCTTCGGAAGCAATGATGCTAAACGCCCGCGGTTTACCATTTTTATTTTCACACCAGAACGCCGTAGTGCTGGGACGCAGGTCCGCGGGGTCTTTCAGGTCAATGCGTTCCGTTACGCCTTTGTCCGGGAGATGCCGCAGACACAGGTACTGGTA
>WGBF01000544.1 GCA_015494485.1 bacterium
GTTCAAGCAAATTTTATTTTTCTTTATGTGAAAAAATATTCGAAAAAGCAAAAATGTTTACAAGTATTTTGGGAAAATAAAAACAGCTAAAAATATTTTTTCAAGATAGGAGAAGGTTGATGTAGCAAAACGTTTCAGGTTGCTCAGATAGTTTATGATTTGTGGTTTTTCTTTTTGCCAAAAAAGAAAAAAGAGCCCAACTTATTTGTAAAAAGATTTTTAAATAAAAATTGCTAACCCAGTTTCCCTTCCAGGCATTGGTTCCCACCGCGAATTTTGGCGCGAATCAGTGCCCGGCGGGTGGCTTCCAGCAAGTCATTTTTCCGTAAAAAAGAGCCTTCGGAAGAGAGGGTGGCATACGCTACTGACACCGTCACCGGGTAAGTAATATCCCGGGTCGGGTGCAAAAAGGTGTGCTGTTCAATTTTGCGACGAATTTTTTCTGCCACGTGATGGGCATGCAGGCGCCCGGTGTGGGACAGGATAATGCCAAATTCATCCGGACCGGTGCGGCAAATGACATCGGCTTTTCGCAATTCATTGCTTAACAGTTGTGCCATTTGTTGCAGGATGGCATCTCCAACCAGGTGACTGTGGACTTCATTTAGGAGCTTGAATTCATCAATATCCAGCAAAATGATGGAAAGGGGAAATTCATACCGCAGGGATTGGGCAATTAAGTTTTGCAATAGCACATGAAAATAGGTGTGATTAAAAACACCCGTGGTTTTGTCCACAAATTGGGCCTCAGCCGGTGGTTCCGGGGGCTTGGGCTGAGATTTTGCCTGACCCAGCAGGGCTAAATATGCGGCGGCAATATCCTCATACGGAACTAGTTTTTTTTGAATGACGGTTTTGTCCCTTAACAGAACAGTAAGGGGGTCAGATATTCCGGGGATGTCCATACCAATGGTCGCTAAAAATTGGGGTAGTGAAGTAAGATGTTGGCGCAATGCCTCGAACAGCTCCTTTTCCGGGAGCCGCAAAAATTGCCGGGCGGTTTGATGGAGCTGGTCAAAGGTGACGCCGTTTTCCTGCAAGTACCAATCTGCCAGTTGCTGGGCCAGGACAAGGGTGCCCACGAGTTTTGCTGTTGTGGCATCGGTTGCCGCTTTCCCGGGATTCGCCAGCAAAAGAACGGTTTCCGAAAATTCCACTGGAAATCCCCAGCGCTCTAACAAATGCTGGCTGACTTCATATGGTGAAAATTGGGGCGAATGGCTGCGTCGGGTGGTGACAGCGCTATCCTGGGGCTTTTCCACTAAATTAAGGTACAGTTCCGGTGCATGTCGGGAGAGCACAGGACCGTAAATACGCGCCAGAAGCGCATACAGGCCAATTTTCTTTTGCTGGTCCTGTTTCAGGTGGGATTTTAATCCCTGCGAAAAATAAAACATCAGTGCGCTGTGTTGAATAAAGTGGGGATAATCCAGGGGTTCATTGGGACGGGACGGTTCCAGACCGCGTAACCAGGTTAACCAGATAATATCCCGAATCCACTCCGGGGATAACGCCGTCATGATGTCTTTGAGGGTTCGGACTTTTCGTTTCGTTTTTATGAACTCAGAGGTTGCAAAATTCACCAGTTGTTCTCTATATTCACTAAATAACGAGGAGTGTTTCTTTAACTGGTTCTCTGACAATGATTTTTGTAAGCTTTCCCGGGTGAAAGCAATAAGGTCCTGCGGTGGATGAATGGCGGAAGGGGCATTTTCGGCCAGTTCCAGTACGCGCTCCAGCTTCAAGGCATGTTCTCCTGCTGAAAATTAAAAATGGGAACGTTGCTCAACCCAAAGGAGGTTCGGTATGATTACAGGGGTGTCCCACGTCCCTGGAGCAACGTTCCCGCTCTTTTTTAATACAATACCTGTGCCACAAATTGAACTTCCCGGTGTTTAAAGCACGTTAATTTTAAATTTTTCAATGAAATACAACGATTTCTCACAGGATGGGGACTTCCAGTTGTGTAGGAATCTCCGCCATTATATGTGACGAAAAACACATCAGCCGTGCTACAATTGATGGGAGATATCGTCACAAACTTGCAGAGCACTGCGCCCGGCGCCTTCCAAAGTTGCCGGGAGGTGGGTTTGAACCCAGTCACCCGCAAACCACAGGCGGGGAATACCAGACGCCGTGGAGGGGCGGAGGGGATGAATTTCCGGGGTTTGCAGTAATGTGGCGTTGCGTTCCTGTATGACAAAAAACGCCGCTGGTGGCGTGTTCCACAGGGAAATGCCGGTTTGTTCGCATAGCTGGGTTATTACCACATCTTGAAGGGCCTCAGGTGTTAAGGCCAGAAATCGTTTTTCTGGTGCGCTCATCACCAGCGCATACCCGGCACTGCCCGGTCGGCTTTCCGCTGGCAGGGGGAATAACCACTGGAAGGGGCCATCGGGAAAGGCCACAACATCCGGTAGCGGCAGAGGATCCCGGAACCAGATGTTGGCGGTCAGAATAGCGCTGGTTGTCATCTGCCGGAGAAATGTTTCCGTGGGTGACGGAAGGGAAAGGTCAGAACGGGCCAGCAGGGGCTTCAGTTCCCACGGGGGTATTGCCAGAATAACCCCATCTGCGGTGAGACGCTCCCCGTTTTTCAGTGTAATGTGAAATTGGTCCCGGACGCGTGTAATGTGTGCCACGATTGTTTTCAGGCGGACTTCTGCCCCGTGGTCCTGCAGCCACTTCAATGCCGGTGCCCCCAGAACGTGGTGAAGCATCCGTTTGGGAATTCCCAGACGCGCTCCGCGCCGGGTGGTAAGGAAGCCTTCCCGTAGAATATTGCGCAGCAGGCGCGCGCTGGCCTGATGCGGCGGGGTATTCAGCGCAGCCAATGTCAGTGGCTCAATGATGGTCCTGTACAGGGCGTTTTGTTTTGAAAAATGATGGGCCACATTTCCGGACCCCGGTGCCAGAAAAAAACGCAGGGATTGACGAAGAAATTGGCCTTTGTCGCGGCCAGAAAAAGCGCGGGTGCGGAATAGGGGGCCCAAAAAATGCAGGGGTGCGGGTGCCAGGCTTGTTCGGAAGACAAATGGTGGTCGCGTGCGGTAATAAAAGGCAATCTTCAGGTATTCGTCAAAATGAATGGCGTTTTGGGTGCCCAGGGTCTCCAAAAGCCAGAGGGTATGGGTATAGGTGCCACCCAGCGCATGCTGTCCGTTATCTACCCAGGCACCGATTCGGGGAATAAACATGGATCGGGCCCGCCCGCCCAATTGTGGTTTTTTCTCCAGCAGCAAGGAACGAATGCCCATTTCACACAGCCGGACGGCAGCGGTAATTCCCGCAATACCGCCGCCAATAATGGCGATGGGAACGTTGGATGACGGCGTGGTTGGTATCGACGGTTGATTCATCATGAACGGGGTTTGGT
>WGBF01000545.1 GCA_015494485.1 bacterium
AAGCACAAATTGCGCAGCGGCATCCCGAACGCCCCGGTCACAATCTTCCAGACGGTGGGCTACTTCCACCTCAAGCTCCGGATCCAGTTCCATTTCCAGCAATTCTTCAATCGTCTGACGACGAACCATTGGATCCGTATGCAGCAAACGCTCTTTGAAATAGGACATTCCTTCCATGGAAAAACCTCATCGTTTAATATTGCTCGGGTAATTTAAATGGATTGATTTCAGGGTAAGGGCTGGTAATGCGAATGCAATATGTAGCACTGCAATCCCTTGCATCGTCCGACCTCCATTGTCTCGTTTCAACATCCTGTTAAAATGTGATTTTCATTGTCGGAAAGGGGGTTCAAAACTTAAATAATTAAGCAGGAAAGAGAATTTCTTTAACAACGAATGGAATATTGCGGCAAAGCCCATTCGTCAACTTTTTATTTTCAATGCAGTTACCCCAAAGGCCATGGCAGCCGCAATAAATGCATACAAAATATATCCAATCCCCGTGCCTTCCATCCACCGGGGTTCAATGGCCTGCAAAAGCGAACGGCTTTCCAGGTAATAAAACAGAACGGTGGCCAGAAAACCGACTACCAGACTGGCATAAACTTGCCGCCTGGAGGTGCGTTTGAAAAAGGTGCCAATAACCGGCAGGAAAACGGTTGTGGTTAACAGGCCGGAAGACAGGTAAAACACATCCCACAGGGATTCGGTAAATAGTGCGTACACAAACGCCAACCCAATAGCACCCACAGAGGAAAAGCGCGCCATACGGGCTTTTTGCTCCGGAGACCATCGGTGCCGGATGGCCGGTTCCACCAGATCATACGAAAAGGAAAGCGCCACCACATTGGCGCAGGTGTCTACCGTGGACATGGAAGCCGCCAGCAAGCCAATTCCCAGCAGCAAATTCAACCATATCGGCGTGTAATCCGCCATCAGGGCCCCGAAAATAAATGCCCCATCCTGAAGGCGGGCCGGAATTTCCCCCTGCACCGGGGGGTACAACACCAGTGCCGCCAGCCCAATCACAAGTGGCAAAACTCCCACAAACAGGAAGGCATTTATTGCTGCCAGGGTTACACCGCGACGGGCTTCCCGCGTACTCCGCGCCGCCTGAATCCGTATCCAGACGTCAGTCTCCACCAACCAGCCCGGTAAATAGGCAAAAATAGTCAGGATCACCAGCGCTATGCCGGGTGAAAACAATGGGTTTACTCCGCTTTCTGCTTTTGGGGCGACCTGCTGCGCGTGCCATAAACTCTCCCAACCATGGGTTTGCAGCACAGCACTCCCCCCAATGATGGCCATCGCGGTAATGAAAAAGGCAACCAGAACAAATTGCAATTTATCGGTGGATACAACCGCTTCGAATCCCCCGGTGTACGAATACAAGGCGACGACCAGGGCAATTAACAGGAGGGTGGCAGGTAAACTGAGCTTTAAAAACGGCGCCAGTGTTAATCCGGCGGCATAAATTTCAGCGCCGCCCCACACGGTAAACACAAACATTAATGTTGGTGCCAGCAGTTGCCGTGCCCGGGGACCAAACCGCCGTCCGATGAGTTCCGGCTGGGAAAACGCCCCAATTTTACGAAAGACCGGCGCCAAGACCCAAAAGCCTGCCATGGTGAGTAACCAGGGAATGATTAACAACCAAACTGCACCCAGCCCGTACCAGTAAAACAATTGCACGCCATACACGCAGCTCCAGCTAATGGACATCATGGAAGCCGATATCGAAAGGCCCACGGACCAGGCGCTTAGATCTCGCTCCGCAGCCCAGTAGGTCTGGGTATCCGTAACTTTCCCGCGGCGTTTCTCCTTCCACCAGATGAACCAGCCAATGCCAACAACAACAAGGCTGTACCCAATAAATCCCAGCCAGTACAGGAAGGTCATCGGCATCCTCCTGAATGTAGACGCGAAACCAATCGACGGGAGTTAAAAGCTGTCAACGAAGGAGACCGTAGGGTTGCACCAAAAACAGAATTGCCGTACCGTAACCGCAACATCATCTGCCGTTCCTTAATCCAGACGCACCGAAACCACTTTGGAGACTCCGGGCTCTTCCATGGTAATCCCGTACATGGTCTGGGCAGCTTCCATGGTGCGTTTGTTGTGGGTTACCAGAATAAACTGCGTATCTTTGGTAAACTGTTTTAAGGCATGCGTAAAACGGGAAATGTTCACATCATCCAGCGGGGCGTCCACTTCGTCCAGAATACAGAAGGGACTGGGTTTAACCAGATAAATGGAAAACAGCAGAGAAATGGCCGTCAGGGTTTTTTCCCCGGCCGAAAGCAACTGGAGGGTATTTAACCGACGCCCCTTGATTTTTACCGTTATGTCGATATTGGCTTCCAGCGGATCTTTGGAATCTATCAGGATTAAATCGCCACTGCCGTTCTCAAAGAAATCGCTAAATACCCGCTGGAAATTGGCGCGAATTTGCTCAAACGTTTCCACAAATTGTTTCCGGGCGGTGGTATTCAACCGGTTAATGGTTTCCAGCAGTTGATTTTCCGCATCCAGCAGGTCTGCCTGTTGCTTCTTCAAAAACGTCAGGCGCTCTTTGGCTTTTTCGTGTTCCTGAACGGCCAGCGGATTCACGTCGCCCAGGGCTGCCAGTTTTTGTTTAAGCACTTCCAGTTGTTGCTCAAGGGATACGACGGAAGCATCCGGCGGAATGTCTTCCTCCAGCGCTTCCGTACCGTAATTCTGGCGCAACCAATTTTTCTGATTCTCAATATTGACTTCCAGCTCCTTCAACTTCAAATCCAGGGCAGTAATGCGGTCTTTGCCCTGGTTCAGCAGGCGCATTTTCTTTTTGTAATCGTCTTCCAGAATGGAAATTTCGTGCCGCGCCGCCTGATAGCTTTTCTCCACCGTATTCTTTTCCTCGGCAATGGCATCGCGTTCGGCATACAATGCGGATAGCTTCTGCTGAACGTCCCGGTTTTGCACTTCCAATTCCCGAATCTGTTGCTGCAATTCGGCTATTTTCTCATTATTCTTTTCGATGCTGGCCTGCAACTCTTTTTGCTGTTGGTCTAAAAATTTAATGCGCTGGGTAAACTCCTGCAGACGGGCCTGCTCATTGAGAATTTGAATCTGAAGTTCCTGGGTTTCCTTTTGCAACGCCTGGTACTCGGCTTCCCGCCGGGCGCGTTCTTCGGTTAATGCCTTTTCCTTGGTGAAATAGGCTTCCACCCGTGCACCGATTTCTTCCAGCTGGGGGGCAATGCGGGCTTTTTCGGCTTCCAGGGCGTGAATGGCTTCTTCCAGATTGGTCCATTCCGTTTCCAGGTGTTCCTGCTGTTCGTGCAGGCGGTTCAGTTCATAGCGGGCTTGGGCCAGTTGTTTTTCCCGCTCCACACTGTCGCGGGCGGTAGCACTAACCAATTCTTCAATGGATTTCCGCTTTTGCCGGTCGGCTTCCTGCTGTTCCATCAGGGCCTGTAACTGCTGCTGCCCTTTTTCCAGTTCGAAAATTTTTTTCTGGAGGTCTACTTGCAAGGCTTCCAGTTCCTTTTTGCGCCCAATAACCCCGCTGCCATTGAAAGCAGCACCACCGGTAATCTCCCCCAGCCGGCCCACTACATCCCCCTGGCGGGTAACGAAAATCGCCTGCGGGTACTCTCCACGCAGCCGGATGGCCTCTTCCATGGAGTCCACCACATACACATCCCGTAGTAAATACTGAAACAACGCGCGGGCATGTGCTTCGGGACGGACCACCTCCCATAAGGGAATGGCTTTCCCGTTCAGGGAATATGTCGGTTGCTGAGGTTCCAGGTGGCCATTCAACGCTTCCAAGGGGATGACGGTGATTCGCCCTTTTCGGCGATGGCGAACGGTCTCCAGGACTTCCCGGGCCGTGGCCGTGCGCTCCACCACCACATAGTTGGCAACATCCTGCAGGTAACTTTCCAGCACCGGACGAAATTCCGCATCGGTATCAACCATGTTTGCCAGCGTATCCAGCACATCGGCAAAATGGCCTTTATTCCCCATAACAAACCGCACGCTCTCGGCAAAGCCTTCGTAATTATTGATGGTGCGTTCCAGGACCTCCACCCGGCTTTTCAATTTCTCCACGTCCCCCTGCAGGGCATAATTTTTCTCCCGCTGCGTTTGAATCGCCGTTTCCCGCTCTTCCAGTTTCTTTTTCAAATGCTCCAGTTCCTGGCGGTACAGCTGAAGGTCCTGCTCAATTTCGGAAAGGGCGTTTTCCAGCTCGGCGACGGTGGTTTCCTGGGTCTCAATTTCCTTCTGCAACCGTTCCTGTTGCGTGCGCACCTGTTCCAGGCGTTCCCGTTTGCTCTGAAGCTCCACCGTAATTTTTTGAAATCGTTCTTTCAGCTCATCGCCTTCCTGCAAAGCCCCCCGGTTGGCATCCACAAACTGCTGATATTCGGTTTTGATTTCGGTGTAGGCCTCTTCTGCAGTGAGTAAGGCATTGGCTTTTTGCTTGTATTGTTCCTGAAGGTCCCGGAGAGTCTGTTGCAACTGGTCAATTGCTGCCGCGGTGTCGCGGGCTTCCTGCTGAAGCTGCTGAATGCGGGCCTGCCACCGTTCATTTTCTTCTTTGCGGGAGGTAATGTTTTCGTTTAACGACGTAATTTTTTGCTCCCGCAAGCGAAGCGTTTCCTGGAGTTGGCGGATGGTTTCTTCCTTCTCCTGCAGACGACGCGCTACCTGCCGATACCGTTCTTCCAGTTCGGCTGCCTGGGCTTCCTGATCTTCCAGCCGGGCTTCCAGGGCACGGATCTGGGTGTTTAATTTTTCCAGCGTTTCCTGCACCTGCTGACGTTCCAGCTCCAGGGGTTCCCGCTCCCGCTGGAATTCCCGAATACGCAAATGCGCCACCCACTGCTCTTTCTGTTTGATTTCATCCTTAAATGCCAGGTAGCGCCTTGCCTTGCCCACCTGCCGGGCCAGGGAATTTACCGACTTCTGCACTTCGGCAATAATATCGTTCAACCGCACCAGCTCCTGACGCGTGGCATCCAGCTTACGCAGGGCAGACTTGCGGCGCTGCTTGTATTTTTTAATACCAGCTGCCTCTTCGAACAACCGGCGGCGTTCTTCGGCATTGTCGCTTAAAATCTGTTCCACCATCTTTAATTCAATCACGGAATACGCATCGGCCCCCATGCCGGTATCCGCAAACAGGTTGATGATGTCCATTAACCGCACGGGCTGATTGTTAATGAGATATTCACTTTCCCCGGACCGGTGTAGGCGGCGGGTAATTTTAATTTCCGTGTATTCGGAAGGCAGAATTTGCTTGGTGTTTTCGATGTAAATGGACACTTCTGCCAGGTTCAGGGGTTTGCGGGTAGCCGTACCGTTAAAGATAACATTTTCCATCCGGTCCAGCCGAAGCACCGACGGCCGCTGTTCCCCCAACACCCAGCGAATGGCATCCACTACATTGCTTTTCCCGCATCCGTTGGGACCAATGATGGCTGTTAGTCCGTCATCAAACTTAAAAACTGCTTTTTGCGCAAACGATTTAAACCCAAAAATTTCCAGCTTGGAAAGATACATGTACCGCCAATGACCCTTTTACTTGTGAGCGTAAACAAACAACTGGTAAATCCGCGCCAGATGGTCCCACAACCCGTACTCCCACTGCAGAAACGCACCGATACCCACAATCATCAGTACCCCAACTGCTGTGACCAGCAGGAATGTTCGTCCGTATAATCTGTCTGTGAGGACACGCAGGGCATTAATCCAGCGAAAATAAATCCAGACGTGGAAATATAAAAGCACGCCCAGGGGAATCCAAAAGGATTTCATGGTCAACAATAGGTTGTACATTAGGGGAACAAACGGAAACAACAGCAGCATTGGTGCTGCCGACCACACCGCTCCGGACCACGCCTGGCGAAACAAAATGCGATGTTGCTGACGAAACGAAAACGCTTTAATGGGTACGGCCATCAGGTAAAACACAAGCATGACCACCAGCGTTGCCAGTGCCACAAATCGCCATTGTTGCCAGATGGTACCGGCCACAAATCCTTTCACTCCGGGAGTAAAGAAGAACAGGGACAGTAAATAATCAAACACCAGGTTGTTGCGGAAAAAGTAAAAGATAGAACTCCACACGATGCCTGCATTCAGCGCCAGAACGAACATCAGCAAAAAGGTTTCGCTAAAGGGAATGACCCGCCGTTCCTGAATGTTCACAAAAAACCCGTGGGGTTTTTTAATGGAATACAGCACGTTGCGCCGAAACTCCACAAATCGCTGATAAATGAACAGAAACAAAAATGCATTTAACAGCCCCAGGATGACGTACAAATAAGACTGGCTGCTGAACGCTTCTGAAATAATCAGCGATTCGTCACTCTCACTTTGTACGGATTCATCCGGGTTTAACAAAATCTGCCGGGGTTGCCGGTTCAAATCCACCAGGCCAATTTTATTTAACTGCAAATTGCGATGAAATCCGTTCTGCACCGAAGGCATGTTTAAATAGTAATCGGAATAGGTGTGAATAAAACTTCCCTGGATTTGACCGCTCTGCAGGGGATCTTCCATAAACCGGGTTAATAGCCGCACCTGTACCAGATCGTGCACCACGGTGGTGGAATCCACCCGATACGTATATGCTTTGCCGGACACCACCGGGAATATCAGTTGTTCCCGGGCTGCCTGCACAATGTGTTGCACGGCCTCATAGGGGCGGTGCCGGTTCACCACTTCCGTCATCTGGAAGTGGATGCCAGCCGGCAATTGCACCAGGGGAATGAGCGTGTGGACAAAATACGGTACAGTGGGAGAAGGTAAATTGCCAGCGACACGTTGCATCAATAGACGGGA
The DNA here is from genome assembly GCA_015494485.1 of bacterium. Classification (GTDB taxonomy): domain Bacteria; phylum Calditrichota; class Calditrichia; order RBG-13-44-9; family J042; genus WGBF01. Next base: position 6,838 of record WGBF01000545.1, read on the forward strand.
AGCCGGAGACGCATCCACGTATTGTTCCGCAATACCAATACTGACAATGCTGGGGTGTCGTTCTGCCAGGCGGGCTACCCGGCGAATGAAGGGCTGCCACACCGAACCTGACGGATATTTTTTAAATCCCTTGCGCCCATTTAAAAAAATGGGCAATCCCTGAAACACCATAAGCCCCAGCTCATCGCACAGGCGGTAAAAAGGTTCCGGAAGCGGATGGTCAAAAACATACAGGCTGTTAAATTTGGCCTTTTTCAACCACTGCAGGTCCTGATACACCTGGGGGAGATTAAACACTTCTACCCCATCGGCCAACTGTAACACATAATTGCTCCCCCGGAGCACCGGCCGCTGGTGGTTCAGCAAAAACGTGCTCCCCTGCACCGCTACTTCCCGGTTTGCCAGCGTCCCTGTGATTTTATCCGCCAGAATTCGCCCCCGATATACCGCCATTTCAAATTGCAATGCATGCGGTGAAGAGGGCGACCAGAATTGCTGCAATTTCAGGGTATCCCGAACGGTTACAGCCGGTCCGGATACCGCTATTGTTTTTTCAGCCAGCCGTACCCCTTTCCGGGCATACACCAGCCGTACCGTCAGGGCCGAATCCGACACCCCCACCGAGCGAAATTTCCATTGAGTCACCAGCACGGAGTCCACTAACCGGCTGCTGTAATTGAATTGCGTTATTTTCCCCTTCGGAATCCGTTCCAAAAACACCGAAATCAACCCGCCAAAAATTTTGGGAACGTTTTCCGGGAACCATTCCGGCATGGGGAAAGCCAGTTTCCTGTGAGGAATCAGGCGAATGCTTAGCGTATTGTCCCCGCTACGAATAAGGTCCGATGAAACGGGAATACGTTCCGTGAGAAAGGGATGGTAAAATCGGGAAATCAACGAATCGTTCCACAACACCTCCACGCCGCAATTCTGGGGCGTTACATGCAGCACATATTCCGATGTGTCCGCATCGGAAATGGAAACCTGCCTGTCCAGCGTAATTGCGGTCCGTAACTCTGCGGTTACCGGTACGCGGATTGAAATGCCGTCTTCCCGTAATGTCCATGCGCCGTTAAGGGGGATAAATTGATGCTCCGGGAACTGACGTTGCACATCGGTTAACACTTCCCGGGCCTGGCTTTTCGGTACATAAAACACATTTTGCACCGCCTGCCCTGCCTGCAAAAAAAATAAGATTCCGAATACAACCCAAATCAGTTGTTTCATGCGTTTTCCAATCCACAAAAGTCAGGCATAATAAAATAAATTCCTCGTGGAATTCAACTGATTTTTGTGAAACATCCATCGAACGCGGCAACACCCCATTCACAATTCCCATGGAAGATTACCATCCAATGGGACAATTTCGATTCAACTTGACTTTACTGGAGGGCGATTCTAAAATGATGTTGGGTAGGCGGCAGGCTCAATCAAACGATATTTTTAAGAAATTTTCCCGGTACAGCAGAGCCCTGCCACCACCCTGAAGCATCAAATATGAAAGGAGAGGTTATGGTCGATACGCGTTTTTTCCCCGGAGCCCATAAATATTGGCACAATGGCAAACTTTACGATTGGGACTCCCACATTGTTCATGTGATGGCCCACGTCGTGCATTACGGTAGTTCCGTTTTTGAGGGAATCCGGGCTTACGACACGGATGCCGGTCCGGCGATTTTCCGTCTGCAGGACCACCTGAAACGCTTTGAACATTCCGCCCACACCCTGAACATGAAAATGCCCTACTCCATCGAAGAAATTACGGATGCAATAAAACTGGTCATGAAAGAAAATCGCTTACGCAATGCCTACGTTCGTCCCAATTTGTTTTACGCCTACGGAAATCTGGGGTTAGTGCCCAAAGCGTCTCCGGTGGAGCTAACCGTGGGTTGCTGGGACTGGGGTGCCTATCTGGGTGAAGAGGGGTTGGAAAACGGTGTGCATGTGCTAATGCTCCCCTGGCGGCGTATCCATCATACCCAGATTGATATGCATGCCAAACTGGGAGGGATATACGTGCAATCCAATATCGGCGCCACTTTTGCCCGCCAGCACGGTTTTGACGAGGGTGTCTTTCTGAACCTGGAAGGCCGCATTGCGGAAGGTCCCGGCGAAAACATCATCATTGTTAAAAACGGGGCGCTGTATACCAATGACGTTACCGAGTCCATTCTGCCCGGTATTACCCGAACCACCATTCTGGAACTGGCCAAAGACCTGGGCATGGAGACCCACATTCAACCCATTACCGTCGAAGCGTTCCTGGATGCCGACGAAGTCTTCTTTACCGGCACGGCAGCAGAAGTCACCCCGATTACGCGCGTGACGGACGCCCGCGACCGTAATCAACGCCCGGAAGAATGGAAAACTTACACCATTGGAACGGGCAAACCGGGACCCATTACCCGCCAGTTGGCCGCCCGGTATGCGGATGTGGTGCGGGGAAAAATTCCGGAATACCGTGAAAAATGGCTTACATTTGTGTATAAAGATGCCGAAGAGGCACGCCAATATCTAAAGGATGTTGATGTTGAACGAGTGACCAAATTCTAACGAGGAGTCATCTATGCCACGGTTATCCAATCGCGCAACGCACATGCCGGCTTCACCCATTCGCAAGCTGGTACCTTTTGCGGAAGGGGCCAAAGCACGGGGCATTCATGTGTATCATTTAAACATCGGGCAGCCGGACATTCCCACGCCCAAAGAAATGATGGATGCCTACCGCAATACCACCTTAACCGTACTGCCCTATAGCCACTCTGCCGGAAGCTGGGAGTACCGGGAACACCTGGCGCAGTATTACCGCAGTCACGGCATCGAGGTGGACAAAGAACATGTTCTGGTGACCACCGGTGGCAGCGAAGCCATTATTTTTACCTTTATGACCATCATGGACCCCGGCGATGAAGTTATCATTCCCGAGCCGTTTTACACCAACTACAATGGTTTTGCCGTGGAGGCCGGGGTAAAGGTGGTGCCGGTCACCTGTAACCGTGCTGACGGTTTTAAACTACCCCCCGATGCAGAAATTGAGGCCCGAATTACCGAGCGCACCAAAGCCATTCTAATTTGCAACCCCAACAATCCGACCGGCTATGTGTACACCAAGGAAGAACTGGAGCGTTTGCAACGACTGGCCGAAAAACACGACCTGTTCCTGCTGGCAGATGAAGTGTACCGGGAATTTGTGTACGACGGTGCCCAACACCATTCCATTCTTTCCCTGCCCGGCATTGGGGAACGGGCCGTGGTAATGGACAGCATTTCCAAACGCTTCAGCGCTTGCGGCGCCCGCATTGGCTGTGTGGTGACCCGCAATCCGGCCATTCTGGAAGCGGCGCTTAAATTTGGCCAGGCACGGCTTTCACCGCCCACTCTGGACATGATTGCTGCGGATGCGGCTCTGGTGAACACACCACCGAAATATCTGCAGGAAGTGGTGAATGAATACCGCGCCCGGCGGGACGTGGTATTCGAGGCTCTGGAAAAAATTCCAGGCGTGGAAGGCTTAAAGCCCCGCGGTGCGTTTTACACCATCGTGAAATTGCCGGTGGACGACGCCGAAAAATTTGCCACCTGGTTGTTGAGCGACTTCGACTACAATGGCGAAACGGTGATGCTGGCGCCGGCCAATGGGTTTTACGCGACTCCCGGCAAAGGCGTAGACGAAGTACGCATTGCTTTTGTGCTCAACCTGGAATCCATGAAACGCGCCATGGAAATTCTGCGCGTTGCACTGGAAAAGTATCCGGGACGCAAATAACACATCACATTCATCCATGCATATTCTCCCCTGCCGGAATAGCCCTTCGGCAGGGGTTTTTTATCTGGATTCGTTTTTCCCGGAATCCCGAATTCATTTCAACCGTTTAAAGTAACGAACCCAACATGAGGAGGCACCATGGCATTCCGGTACAGCATCATTTCCATTGTAACTGCTCTATCCCTGATGTTTTTCGCCTGTCAGGCACAATCCCAGCAACAAACCGCACCAAAAGAGGAGGGCAAAACCATGAGTTTTCGCCTGACCAGCAGTGCGTTTCAACACGAGAGCACCATCCCCGTGCGGTACACCTGCGATGGCCCGGACGTTTCCCCACCCCTGAAATGGGAAGGTACGCCCGACGGAACCCGCAGCCTGGTACTGATTTGTGACGACCCCGATGCGCCAATGGGCACCTGGGTACACTGGGTGATGTACAACATTCCGGGAGATCGCACGGAACTACCGGAGGATGTGCCCAAACAGGACGTGGTTTTCGGTCAAATCAGGCAAGGGATAAACGATTTCAAGCGCATTGGATACGGCGGTCCCTGTCCCCCGGCCGGTAAACCCCATCGCTACTTCTTCAAACTTTACGCGCTGGACATCCCCAGCGACTGGGAGAGCGGGTTAACCAAACAGGAAGTTCTGGACCGGATGAAGGGCCACGTCATTGCAGAAACGCAGCTTATGGGGCTCTACAAACGCTAACACTTCCCCGGGTGTCCGGTCAGATGCCGGACATCCGGTTAAAAATCACCCCACGCCTCACCCATCCCCATAAACTGACGATTATAAACGGATGAAAACAAAACATAGCACATGAATGGCAACACAGGATAAAAATTACCGGGCACTGATTGTTGATGATGAGTATTACTTAGGGCAAATTCTGGCCCAGGCCCTTACCCACGATGGCATTGAAGCCGTAGCTGTTACCGATGTGGACACCGCCCTCTCTCATTTACAACAGGAACCCTTCGACATTGTTATTTCCGATATTTACTTACCGGGCAAAACCGGGGTTGACTTATTCCACACCGCCATGCAGAAATTCCCGGAAATTCCCTTCATTTTTATGACCGGCAATCCCGACCTGGAAATGGCGGTGGATTTTTTAAAGAAAGGCGGCTACGATTACATTGTTAAGCCGTTCATGATACCGGATTTCATCAAAAAAGTGAACCATGTTATTCAGCGGTCCAACCAGCGGCGGCAGGAACAACATCTGGTTAGCGACTTAAAGCAAATTTTAAACAAACGACTTCAGGAATTGCGCATTTTCCAGGATATTATTGAAAGCTCCACGGACGGGCTCATTGTCACCGACACGGAAGGCATCATTGTTAAAACCAATATGGGCCTGGAGCATATTACCGGTATAAACGACGCCGTGCTGCGCCTGCGGCCCCTTTCAACGCTGGAGAAAACCACCTTCCCGCAATTGAATTTTCAGGACATTCTGGAAACCATTCAGGCGCGGGGCAACTGGAGCGGCGAAACAACCGGTAACCGCCTGAGCGGAGAGGAATTTATTGCCCAGATTTCCTTTTTTCCCATTCTGAACGAAAGCGGCGAAGCATTTGCCTATGCCGCTCTGATCAAAGACGTTACCGAACAACGTCGGATGGAACAGGAATTAATTAGCAGTTTGAAAAAGACAACCCAGGCCCAGGAAGCAACCATTTTTGGTCTGGCCCGTCTGGCGGAATACCGCGATCAGGCCACCGGCTTCCACCTGGAACGCATTCGCAGTTACTGCCGGGAACTGGCCGAAGCCCTCCATCGCCACCCGGTGTTTTCCAAACAGGTGGACCGCCATTTTATTGAAACCCTGTACCGCACGGCGCCTCTGCATGACATCGGTAAGGTAGGTATTCCGGATTACATTTTGCTTAAAGCCGGCAAGCTTTCCGAACAGGAATTTGAAATCATGAAGCAGCATACCATCATCGGATACCAGACCCTGTATTCCATTCAACAACAATACGGGGATATGGACTTCCTGAAAATGGGGATTGAAATCACGTACTGCCATCACGAACGCTTTGACGGAAAAGGATATCCGCGGGGCCTGAAAGGCAACGAAATTCCCCTCTCTGCCCAGATTTTATCCATTGCTGACGTGTACGATGCCCTGACCACCGAACGGGTGTACAAAAAAGCGTTTAGCCACAAGAAATCCCTGGAGATAATGATGGCCGAACGCGGTAAGCACTTTGAACCCAGACTATTTGATGTGTTCCTCTCCATCGCCGATAAATTCGATGCCATTCGAAAACAATTTCTGGAAAAACCCCATCAATCGGTGTTCGTTACCTGATATTTTTTACCGTTTTTTCAATTACCCGGATTATTTAACTTACCTCAAAAATGGAGTCGTTTCGTGCACTGGAAACCCATTCCGTTTCCGGATAAAAACCGGATTTACACGGATTACATACACCAGCCGGAAAACCTGGCGCCGTTTTTCCCCGCAAATCCCTTTTCCTCTATCCACACCGTTTTGGAACAGCGGGCTCAGCGGGACTATCCCCGTCAGGCAATTGCGGACATCCTGGTTCAACAACACCAGCAATGGGGCACCCATCCCAAAATTGAAACAAACATTGCCAAATTAACCGCACCCGGAACGTTCGCTGTGGTCACCGGGCAACAGGCAGGCGTTCTGGTAAGTCCCCTCTACACGATTTACAAAATACTGACCACCATTCACCAGGCACAGGTGTTACAGCAGCACTACCCTGATTTCGATTTTGTACCCGTGTTCTGGATGGAAGTGGACGACAGCGATTTTAGGGAAATCAATCACTGCCATTACATTACCAAACAGAACCTCATCCGTCGCCTGGAACTGGATGAATCCCCTGAAGACAGCGGCAAACCTATTTTTCTCCGAAGCCTGCCGGAATCCATTGCAGAATGGCCGGACATCCTGCGCGAGGATTTTTTCCCCACCGAATTTCTGGAATCCGTGTTGGATCGGTATTTTCAGGCCTACAAACCGGGCGTTCCCATTGCCACAGCCTTTGCCAGGGTACTGGTTCAGTTGTTTGGGCATGAAGGGTTGCTGATTTTAAACCCCAGTGAACCCGCAGTAAAGGCATTGGGAAAACCGGTATTCACCACCGCCATTGAAAAACGGCATCAAATACTGGAAACGTTTTGGGAACGCAACCGGCAACTGGAAGCCGCAGGCTATCACTCCCAGATTCACCTCAAGCACGGCCAAACCCTGCTGTTCTGGATTGACGAGACCGGTAAACGCGTCCGCCTGGATTGCGACGACACCGACGATTGCCTGTTGCGCTACAGCACCACCCAACGTCCCATTACGTTTTCGGAAATCATTGCCGCGATTGAAGACCAGCCACATCGGTTTACCACCAACGTGGCACTTCGTCCCATTTTTCAGGATTTCATTTTACCTACAGCCATGTATGTGGGAGGCCCGGCGGAAGTGGCGTATTTTGCCCAGCTTCATGCTCTTTATCCGCTGTTTCAGCTTCCCATGCCCGCCATTCTGCCCCGGCATCGGATGACGGTGGTGGAAAAGAAAATTCAAAAAATTGTTCAAAAATACGAAATCGCTTACGAACGGCTGTTTCACGACAATTTTCACTTTCTGGAAAGGGATATTCAGGAGCGCCTGGCTGACCATCCGTTGGTTGAAAAATTGACCCAATTGGAAAAGAGGTTTCTGAA
>WGBF01000546.1 GCA_015494485.1 bacterium
CACTTGGAAGCGCGCTGGCCGGAAAAATTGCCACCAGTTGCCGTGGATGTGGGCCTCATGGACCGGGCATTGTCGAACTTGCTGGATAATGCCGTACGCTATACGCCACCGGAAGGCACCGTAAGCGTGAATGTGGAAGTTGCTGACGGAAAGATCCGGGTGCAGGTGTCGGATACCGGCCCGGGAATTCCCCCCGAAGATGAACCCTACATTTTTGACCGGTTTTATCAGGTGGATAAAAGCCGTTCTTCAGCAAACGGGGGAGCCGGGTTGGGGCTGGCTATTGCCCAGCGCATCGTAGGGCTGCACAACAGTCGCTTGTTTGTAAAGTCCCGCCCGGGGAGCGGAACAGCCTTCTGGTTTGACCTGGAGTGTTGCAGCACGTTTGATACTACCCGGGACGAAGTGAACTAACCCATTTCATTTTTCAGCCACGACCGCAGGTAAAAAACGCGACCCATCCGAATAGTTTCAGTCTCCCAGTTCGTCCAGAATAAGCGGCAGTGGTTCCGGGGGTTCCGCGCCAAAACGAATTGCATTCAGGATTTTGCGTTCCGCTTCCTGCACAGCAGCTTCCCGGTTGGTGTACAGCACCATCAGCGGTTCCCCCTGCCGAACTGCGTAACCTGTTTTTTTGAATACGTGGATGCCCGCGACCGGGTCCACCGGATCCTCCTTGCGCAGGCGTCCCGCACCCAGCAATACGGCCGCCAGACCAATCTGACGGGTGTTCATGGACTGAATAAACCCTTCCGCGGGGGCGGTAATGGTGTGCTGGTGGGCAGCTTTGGGGTAGCGTTCCGGGTGTTCCAGGACCGTGGTGTCACCACCCTGGGCTGCTGTGAGTTCCAGAAACTTCCGAAAGGCAGAGCCGTTTTGCAACTGTTCGGTACTCAGGGAAATTCCTTCCTCAAGGGTGGCAACGCGTCCGGCCAATAGAAGCATGCGGGCACTTAAGCGCACCGTCAACTCTACAAAATCCTGTGGTCCTCCACCGTGGAAGGTCTCCAGGCATTCTTCAATTTCCAGCCAGTTGCCGATTTTATTGCCCAAGGGCTGGTCCATATTGGTAAGGCTGGCATGCACCCGTTTGCCAAATGCCCGTCCCACTTCAATGAGTTTTTGGGCCAACGTCCGTGCTTTTTCTACCTCCGCCATAAACGCGCCGCTGCCAAATTTCACGTCCAGCACCAGGGCATCAATCCCTTCGGCAATTTTTTTGCTCATGATGCTGGCGGTAATGAGGGGAATGGATTCCACTGTGGCGGTCACATCCCGCAGGGCGTAAATGCGTTTGTCGGCGGGCACAATTGTTTCTGTTTGACCAATCATTGCCACGCCGTGCTCAGCCAGCAACCGTTTAAATTCCGCTACGGAAAGCTGGGTGTTGAAGCCGGGAATAGATTCCAGCTTGTCCAGTGTGCCACCGGTATGCCCCAGGCCCCGACCGGAAATCATGGGCACGGGCACACCGCAACTGGCAACCAGCGGTGCTAAAACAATGGAAGTTTTGTCTCCCACACCACCGGTACTGTGCTTGTCCACCTTTACGCCGGGGATGTCCGAAAGGTCAATGACTTCACCGGACTGAATGTAGGTACGGGTCAGCTCAAACGTTTCCTGGTCATCCAGCCCCTGAAAAAACACCGCCATAAGCCAGGCAGCCATCTGGTAATCTTTGACCGTGCCATTCAGGTATTCGGTAATAAAGTAACGAATTTCTTCCGCGGTTAAGGGATGTCCATCCCGTTTTCGGGCAATTATTTCATACGGTGTCATGCGTGCTTCCTTCTTTTTCAAAATTGAAAACGAAAAATAGGAAAATTTACGGAAGGGGTGTAGTGTAAATTCAAAATTTCTGAGAGGCGGGGTGGTGTTTGTTTCGTTCCCACCAGTATTTTACCCGGTAGTATAATGTATCCAGTTGGCGGGGGGTAAGTCCATGCCGCCGGGCAACGACATCCCGGGCACGGTCTTTGAATTCGTTTAAATGCATGCCACCGGCGAACAGGGAGTCCAGATACTCATTGTACACCTGTTTTTCCCATTCGGTAGGGGGCGTGAGCAGGGAGGAATCCGGGTGCCAGTCCCGCAAATCCCACAGAAATCCTTTACCAGGGCGATAAATGCAGCCGGTCTTGGATACCGCACCGATGGTATCCAGCTCCCGGAAAACGTACACCCGCGTTTCCTTAGAGGGTGGGGGACAACCGGGAAAGAACAACAGCAAACGGATTTGTGCCATGACCTCCGCAGTGGATAGATGAGAGGGAAGTTTAATCTTAATGACGTTGTAGAATTCATTGTATTCCTGGTACAGAATGTCGAATTGGACATCCAGGGTATCGTGCCACTGCGCAGGGGATGTGGCCAACAGGCACCACACACACGCAATAATGCGGAGGGTATTCATCGCAAATCTCCCGGCCCATGGGCCTGAACATTCCGATGCATCCCAATTTAGGTGGATTTGGGCGCGGGTGCAACGATTTCGCCCCCACCGATTCAAATTTTTATCAGGATAATATTTTTAACCCAAAAACTGAACAACAAGTGTACAAAGGGATTAAGCCGTGGCCGGAGGAGAGGAACATGGTGGGAGAATATTTCCGAACCCATAAATAAAGTTCGTTTGCATAACTTCTTGAAATTCTTTAAACTACCAAAAAAATATAGGTTCGGAAAGTTCGATGGGTTTAAAAATGACCGATGAAGAATTATATCGGGCGTTGCGGAAATTACGGGCGGAGTGCCGCCAATTAATAACGGTTTCCAATCGTGAATGGTATTCTTTGTTCAGGGATGAAATTCGAAATTCCATTGCGATCGAAGGAGTGTTCGCCAATCGAAACGAATTGCTGGATGTCCTGGAGCGCCACAAGCGAACGAACACTCAAAAAACAGCCGCCATTTTGGGCTATTTTGAAGCCGCCAGTACGTTGTATGAGTATGCCAATAATCTGTACAAAACCGGCGAGTTTTCGTTGCGGGTATCTGATATTAAGCAGATTCACACCTTATTAATGCGTTATGAAAAAGATATTGGCACGTTTACTGGAGAATTGGGGGAGTTTCGGAAAGAAGATGTTGAGGTAACAGAATCCGGATTTATGCCACTAAAGGGTATTTTTGTAGAAGAAACCATGCGCGTTTTTGTTCAATGGATTAATGATCAATTGACAGCTTCAACAACAGACCCCATCGATCTTGCGGCAGCCAGCCATGTGTTGTTTGAAACGATCCATCCATTCCGTGATGGTAATGGTCGGGTGGGCCGTATTTTGATGAATTTTCTGTTAATCGGAATGGGGTTAATAAATATTGCGATTAAAGGAACAACCCGGGAACATCGAAACGCCTATTATCAGGCCCTGGAAGTTGGAGATGATAAGTTCAACGAAATGCTTCGGAAAATTGAAACCGGCACGAAGCCCACTATTGCATTAATTGAACATTATGCCAATGTCAGTCATCTGGAACGGATGAAAAAATTAATTCGGGATGAATTACAGGAAGCGTTTCAGCGACTGAAGGGACGTACCGGCATAGCCTTTCAACCGGATGCACTTCTCCCGTTGCGCGAAATCGCCCGATATTACAATTATTCCCAGGATTATTTGCGAAATTTGATTAACAAAGGGAAACTTCGGGGGGAAAAGCGAGGCAAATTATGGTACATCCGGATTCGAGATATGGAGCAGTATCTTCAAAAGATGAACTCAGAACAATCCAATACTACCGGTAGCAACGGTAATTAAGAGGCGTTTGTTGGAAAGATTTTCCGAACCCAATAGAGGTGTTGTATTTCGTAACGACTTGAAATAATTGTGTGTTACACGGATTTAAAGGTTCGGAAAATTCGGAAAAATTTTATTCCGTATGATTACGGGTTACCAATTCGTGGAAAAACTCCCCAAATCATTTTCCTCATTTTTTAATGGCTATTCATCCTTAAATTATTCCCTTTATAGAAATGCGACACAAAGAGAGGAAAACACTACCCATGTCAGTTCTTTCGGAGAAAGCCATTCGTGCTACCATTCGTCAACTTCAGAAACAGCATCCGGAGGAAAATCCCGAACGCATTGCCCAACGGGTGCAGCAGGTTGCCCGTCGATGGCGGCGCGGAGACGGCGGCTCGCGCTCTTTTACGACATTTTGTACATCCCATTGGGCCACTGCCACCGAGCGCGACACGCTGTTCGCCCGTTTTGAAGACCGGTTACAGCATGTCATTGGAAACCTGCATCATATTTACCAGCGGTTGAATTACGCCCTGCATGTGGACACGGGCCCGTTATTGCCGGTGGATTTGTTGTTTGCCGGGTTTGACCCCTTTGCCCACTTTACTGATGACCTGTTCGACTCCCGGCTGGCCTTTGTCATATTGCTGAATTTTGACCTACCTACATTTGAGGAAAAATTCCGGCAGGGGTCGCACTGGAACCGCCGCCGGTGGGCCGAGGTGCGGCTGGCTGAAATAGTGGCGGAGCGGATTCCCGCCCGGGCCAAGCAATTCCGTACCCAACAATACACCCGCGCCGATGCGTACATCAGCGATTACAATATTTACATGGACCGGGTGGTGGACGCCAGCGGTACCCCTTTATTCCCGGAGGGGTTAAAACTCATCAGCCATTGGGGATTGCGGGACCACATTAAAGCGCTTTATTCGGAAGCGGATGCTCTGCCGCGTCAGCGGGTGATTCAAAAAATTATGGAGCGGGTAATTACCCAGACCATTCCCCGACAGGTGGTGAATCAGCGTAGCTATTTCTGGGAGCCATTTTCCAACACCTTGCGGGATGATAGCGGAAAAACGGTCTCCCCGGATCCCGAAGAAAGCGAACGTTACTGGCGCCTGTTGGAAGTCTTCCGCGGGGAGCAGGCCATTGACCGCCATGCGGCGGTGGGCCGGACCTTAATTGAGCGCCGATTCCAGATGGACCGCGAAATTCCGGAAGCGGAAGTGGTGGCAATTATTGAGTCAATTTTAAGCGCGCCGGTATTGCGGGATATTGCGCACATTATCCAGCAGCGTCTGCAACGACCACTGGAGCCGTTTGACATCTGGTACACCGGCTTAAAAGCCCGGCCACCCCTGCCGGAAAGCGAACTGGATGCGCGGGTGCAGAACTGGTTCCCAACACTGGAAGCCTTTCAGCAACAGCTACCGGAAGTGTTAATGCGATTGGGATTTTCGGAAGAAAAGGCCCGCTATCTGGCTGCACATATTCAGGTGGAACCGGCGCGGGGTGCCGGTCATGCCCTGGGTGGCGAAATGAAAGGAGACAAAACTTACCTCCGTACCCGCGTGCCCCGCGGTGGCATGGATTACAAGGGATTTAACACTGCCATGCACGAACTGGGCCATACGGTGGAGCAGGTATTCTCCCTGAACGACATGGATTACTATTTTCTGCACGGCGTGCCCAACACCGCCTTTACGGAAGCCTTTGCTTTTCTGTTTCAGCACCGGGATCTGGATGTGCTGGGCATCGCCGAAGAAGACCCCACAGCGGAAGCCTGGAATGTGCTCCAGGAAATGTGGTCGGCGTTTGAGATTGCGGGGGTTTCTTTGCTGGATATTCGCATCTGGCACTGGTTGTATGAACACCCCCAGGCTACAGCGGAAGCATTGCGGGACGCCGTGCTGCAACTGGCCCGGGAAATCTGGAATCGCTATTTTGCGCCGGTGCTGGGAATGCGTGACCAGGTGCTTTTGGCGGTGTACTCTCATTTAATTGATGCTGGCATGTACACCCCGGACTACACCCTGGGCCATGTGCTGGCGTTTCAGGTGCGGGATTACATGACGGACAAGCCATTTGCGGAAGAAGTGGAACGCATGTGCCGGATCGGTCGGCTGCTGCCCGCCATGTGGATGCAGGAAGCGCTGGGGACACCCCTTTCTGCGCAGCCATTGATTCGTCAGGCGGAAAAAGCCGTCAGTATTGTACGCCGTTCGAAGTAGTGATCAGAAGGGAGCAATTCCGGCAGGAAAACACTTCAATCCAGCTGTCCGGCAGCGCTGAACCCGTTTCCGCAACGGTTATTCCGACCCGTTTTCCAGCAACTTCCGCAGTTCGGCGGAGCGATGGGTGGCGGTTTCCACGGCACTGATGAGCATGTTCCGCAGCCCGTGTTCTTCCAGTTCGTGAATGGCAGCAATAGCTGTACCGCCGGGAGTGGTAACTTCGTCTTTCAGGACCGCGGGGTGTTTGCCGCTTTTTTGCATGAGCAGGGCCGCTCCCAGAACGGTTTGAATGGCCAGTTCGGTGGAAACATCCCGGGAAAGCCCCACTTTAACCCCGCCATCAATCAGCGCTTCGATGACCATGTAAATGTACGCCGGGCCGCTACCGGATAGCCCGGTGACGGCGTCCATTTGCGATTCCCGTACCACCA
>WGBF01000547.1 GCA_015494485.1 bacterium
ATGTTTCAATTTTAAACGCACGTATTTTAAGTTTGGGATGTTGTGTGGTATCCAAGTGTTGGGGGATGTAGCGTATCGCTTTCCTGTGGAAAAAACATATTGAGGCAAATAAACAATCCTTGAAAACGAAGTCGTGATAGCTGAGGAAATTAGAATGAGCAGGAAAAATTTTTGGAGTATTGGCTTAGCCCTCCTATTCTTTGTAGGAGCATTGTGGGCCGGTTCAACCGGTAAAATTGCGGGTGTGGTAACCGATGCGGAAACCGGTGAACCCCTTCCCGGTGTGAATGTTATTATCGTGGGTACCAATTTTGGTGCGTCCACCGATATAGATGGTACCTACGTCATTCTAAATGTGCCCCCCGGGGTGTATACGCTGGAATTCAGTTATATTGGGTATCAAACGGTTCGCGTGAAAGATGTGCGGGTAAATGTGGATTTTACTACCCGTGTGGATCAGAAGATGAGCCCCACTGTTTTGGAAGGTCAGGTGGTAGAAGTTCTGGGAGAGAAAAATCCCCTGGTGCGGGCTGACTTGACCAATACTCAGGTGGCAATTTCCAGTGAAAAAATTGATGAACTCCCGATAGATAATATCCGGGATATTGTTAAGCTGCAGGCGGGTATCACGGTAGATAACAGCGGTAATATCCACATTCGTGGCGGACGTTCCAATGAAATTGCCTTTCAGGTGAACGGGCTGTCCATTAATAATCCATTTGGAAATACCCAGGGGGTAGGCATAGCGACCAATGCGGTGGAAGAGGTTTCGGTATCCGCCGGTACATTTAGTGCGGAGTACGGTAATGCGCTTTCCGGGGTAATTAATTTTGTGACCAAAGATGGGGGACCGAAATATTCAGGAAGTTTTCGGGCCTGGACGGGTGACAATTTTAGCTCCCATAAAGATTTGTTCTACAATATTGATGAAATTAACCCTTTTAATAATTCCCGGGCGGAATGGACGCTCGGTGGCCCTATTCCAGGGACCAATAAAAAGGTCACCTTTTTTACCTCCGGGGTAGTGAATCGCGACCTGGGGCATCTGTATGGGATTCGGGTGTACAATACCGACGATTTGTTAATTCTGGATGGTGGGCGAATTTTAATTGACCCGTATGGGTATGAATTTGAACCCGGACCGAACCATACTGTCATCCGGCATTCCAATCCCACGAAGGTTGGGGCAGACGGTGACCGCGCCATTGTCCCCATGGTAACCCGGCAAACACTGAATTTGACCGGAAAATTAACCTGGAAGCCCACCGCGGGCATGAAGTTTACCTACGATTTAATTGCGGACCAGGGTGAATATTACAGCCGACGGTATTTCCGTCGTTTTCGCTTTACTCCCGACGGGCGACCCAAAACGCGTTCTTCGAACATCAGTAATTCAATTGGGTTGATCCATACGTTAAGTCCGACAACATTTTACACTTTAAAGCTGGGGTACAATACCAGCCGGGCTCTTACAGCCGTATATGATGAAGTGTTTGATCCCCGGTATATCCCACCGGTAGATAACCGAATCTCGAACCACATTATTCAACCAACCAGTTACATTGCTGGGGGAACGGACCTGTCCCGGACAAAGGAAAAAAGCCAGAGCTGGCTGGTGAAGCTGGATGTGGTCAGTCAGGTACATCCGTCCCATGAAATCCGGTTTGGTGGCGAATTTGCCCAGCACCGTCTGGATTATGAATATTTCACCCTCCTTTCCGAACAGGTGAACGATTCGGTCTTTCGTTTTATTATTCCGGATCCCACAGTGAAACCGGAATATACCGAATACCAGAAATATACCCGTTGGCCCCGGCAGGGTGCGTTTTACATTCTGGATAAAATGGAGCTCTCCAAACGCTTTATTTTGAACGTCGGTTTACGGTACGAATATTTCCATTCCCGCGCACCGTATAATCCGGATCTTGCGGGTACGGTGGATAAAGGCGTAAATCGTCCGGAATTTCTGAAACAATCCAAGCCCAAACATCGGGTGATGCCCCGTATTAGTTTAAGCTTCCCAATTACTGCCCGGGGTATTATTCGTTTCTCCTACGGTATTTTCTACCAGTATCCTGTATTGCGGCGTATTTATGTCAATCCCCGTTTTGTGGATTACAATTTTACCTCTATCCCGACGTTCGGAAACGCAAACCTGGATCCCCAGAAATCAGTCCAATACGAAATCGGCTTGCAGCAGCAGTTTACAGATGACATTAAAATGGATGTGACGATGTTCTTTAAAGACGTAAGTAATTTGATTGACTTGCGTCGTGTGGTTGCCGGTGAGGTGGCGGTAAACAAAGAATTTAATGTATATACCAATATCGGCAATGCAAAGGTGAAAGGTTTTACAATCTCACTGGTAAAACGGCGATCTGCCAATGGAATATGGGCAGCTACGCTGGACTACACCTTCCAGATTGGGATGGGTTCCTACACCGATCCGCTGGCGCTGGCTGTGGATACCCGCACCGGTCGGGTAACGCCCCAAAAACTGGTGCCCCTGGATTATGATCGAACCCACACTTTGAATGGGACCTTAACACTTACGAAGCCCTCCAGCTGGGTCTTAAGTATCATTGGTTCTATTTACAATGGTACGCCGTATACTCCCAGCTTACCCTCTTCCATTAAACCGGTGGAGTTTGAAGTAAACAGTGCCCGGAAACCCTGGGTGAAAAATGTGGATTTGAAGTTTGAAAAGTTCTTTAAGATTGCCAAAACCCGGTTTTCGGTATTTTTGGATGTGCGCAATGTATTTGATATCAAGAATGAATTATTCGTGTGGAATAATACCGGTCGGGCATTAACCAATTTGAACGAGTCCATTAACCCCAATTTGTTCAATAACTTAAAAGAAACTATCCGTCAAAATCCGGATGATTTCTTTCCCATGCGGTTTATAGACAATTATTACAAACGGGAAGATTGGCTCAGTGCTCCCCGTGAAGTGCGTGTGGGTTTAACTTATCAATTTTAAGTGCAGGTAAAAAAGGATGAATAAGAGAAAATTAATCTGGAAAGGGCATATGATCCGCAACACGTCAATTTTGGGCATCTTTATCGCAATGCTGGTTGCCCTGCCGTTCATTGGCTGGGCAGGTGAAGGACAACAGGAAGAAATTATTAACTACAAATCGCTGGCACCAGAGGATCGCTGGAAGTTGGTGGAGAAGCAAATGGAAATGCTTTCCAAGGCGCTGGCAGATGATGGTCGGCACGAGGAGTTAAAGCAAACCATTATTAACGGAAACCAGATCCGGGTGCTGGTCACCAATCAGGGTTCTATTTCCACCCCAAATGCGGATAATGCCAATGCGGACCTTGTTTGGCCCAAAGGCCCGGATGGTTTAGGGTATGCTTACGAGTTCGGGCCATTGGTTGGGGCCGAAGTCATCGGTGCTAATGGGGATACCTTACACATCGTCGATGACGGCTTTTTGTTGCGGGCAGATGGGGATTTTGCTCCGGGTACCGCCGAACGATGGGGATGGGCACCGTTGATTGGATATTCCGATCCCAATTCGCCGGAGTTAGCCCATTTTGCGGATACCGATGACAATTTTGACGGCAAGCCGGATAGCTGGCCGGAAAGCTGGTTTAATCCCAAACTCAACCGTTATGTATGGCCGGCGTTTCTGGGGAATGATGCGACTACCCCCGACGAAGAAGTGTTTTATGTGATGGATGACCTGTTGAATGCAGAATTCCCGTATTATCCCTTCCCCGATGATTCCTCCAAGCGCGGTTTAGGGTTGGAATTACAGGTGCGCATTTTCCAGTTTAACAATCCCTTGGCAGAAGATATTATTTTTCTGGTGTACACCATTACCAATATTAGTCCCAAACCGTTAAATAAATTATTCCTGGGAATGTTTGGGGATCCCCACGTGGGTGGCCCCGGGGATTTTGCGGATGATAACGCCGGTTTCATTTCCGCGTTTAATGAAGAATTTCCGTACAATACGCGCAATATGCTCTATGCCTGGGATAACGATGGCCGCGGGGATGGCGGGAAAATTCCCGGTTATTTTGGATACCGCTTTCTGGAAAGTCCCGGAATTGATAATGATGGCTTTGATAATGATAATGACGGTATGATTGACGAAAGCCAGTTCAATGATGCCGGAAGCTATATTTTCGATCCCCGGCTGGGGAAATTTCACTGGAGCGGGGATGAAGATGGAGATTGGAATGAAGAATTTGACGATGTGGGAATTGATGGCTTCCCCGGTACCAATGACTACGGAGAAGGGGACGGCAAGCCCAACCAGTTGTTCTACCTGGATGTGAATGGGAATGGCCAGTTTGATGAAGGCGAGCCGTTCTCCGAATACCGGCAGGAAGGCATGCGCTTCTGGAAGGGCGAACCGAATTTTGGTTTTCTGGATATTTCCGAATCGGACCAGTTGGGTCTGACCAGCTTTAACGCTTTGTTGTACGGTGGCAATAATCGCCCCAAGAACGATGAATTGATGTGGGAAGTAATGTCCACGCCCAATCAGCGTCCCGGGGATCCGCCGCCGCAAATCGAGCAGGAAGCGGATAACGTGTTCATTTATGGTTCCGGTCCTTTTTCGTTGAAGCCGGGGGAAAGCGTTCGTTTCTCCATTGCATTGCTAATGGGTAAAGATTTTGACGACCTGTTAAGCAATGCCCAAATTTCCCAGCAGGTGTTTGAATCGGATTACCGGTTTGCCCAGGCACCGTTAAAGCCCACCCTGGTGGCTGTGCCGGGTGACCGGAAAGTAACGTTGTACTGGGATACCAAAGCGGAAACCTCTTTTGACCCCTTTATTGCCCGGGCAAACCCCGATGACCCCAGCAAAGGGTATGACTTTGAAGGGTACAAAATTTACCGCAGCCAGGATTACAGTTTTAATGATACCCAGACCATTACGGACTCCCGGGGAATTCCCTTCCTCTCCGTTCCGTTGAAAATGACCAATGGGTTACCGGCACAATTTGACCTGATTAATGAATATCAGGGCCTTTCGGAAATCGAATATCAGGGTAGAGGTGTCCGGTTTGACCTGGGACGCAACACCGGTTTGGTACACGTATTTGTGGACTCCAATAATGTAAAGAATGGCGTCACCTATTTTTACGCCGTTACTGCATACGACCACGGAGATGTAAACGCCCAGATACCGCCGTCAGAAACGCAACGCACCATCCAGCGGGACGCTGTTACCCGGCAATTCAAATTTGATGTGAATACTGCAATGGTGGTGCCCGGTGGACCTGCGCAGGGTTTTGTCCCACCTAAAATAACGGAAACCGATGGCACCGAGGCGGAACTGGTGAGTGGGTACGCCACGGGTAAGGTGTGGGTTGATTTTCTAAATCCATTGGAAGTGAAAGACAATAAGCAGTATGACATTATTTTCCATGATGTTCAGGTGGATTCCAACACCACCCGGGTCGGCTATTCGGTAATTGACAATGAAGTCAAACATACCACATTCACAGCACAGGATACCTTTTATGTGGTCATTGTGCGGAATGCTAAAATTGTAGAAGGATCGCTCATTATCC
>WGBF01000548.1 GCA_015494485.1 bacterium
CATTACCACTGGTCCCAATGTGGCCGTGGTGCGTCCCCGTGCACCGGTTGCCGGGTATTTACCTGCGGATGTGAAAGAAATTGAACACATCAGCGGCAGTGCGACCGGAAAAATTGGCTACAAAATTATTGACCCGCGGGTGGTTAAGAATGGTCATGTGTATCAGATTACTTTTGAAGACACGGTAAAGCCCGGCCGATTGGTGGATACCCTGACCACCAAGAATTTCACCCTGACGGATATTACCGAAAACCAGGTTGTGCTGGAAAAAAGTACGGCGTTCAACGAAGGCGATGAAGTTCCTATCACGGACGGTTTTCAGTTAAGTTTTGTAAATGAAAAGCGGGTAGAGCTGAATAAAGTGAAGAGCGGCTGGAATCATCCGGAAGTGTTTCCCTATGACTTTTCAGTGATTCGTTTGCTGGGTGTACTGGGCGAACAACGACCGGCAGATTACCAGCTCATCATTGGCGATGTGGGAATTGCCACATCAAAGGACACCTCCCTGAGTTTTATCCGTTTCCCGGCGAAACCGGTGAATTTTAAAATCATCAATCTCTCTGAAAACCGGGAAGTGGAATTTGCCTTTGCGGAAATTGACCAGACGGGCGGAGAAGGCAAATTTACGGTGGATCCCAATAATCCCAATAACACCGATACCATTTTGCTTCTGGAACCCAATAAAGACGGGAAACTGGTGTACACCTGGCAAATTGCCCTCAATGTGAAAGCCAATGGTCGCAATCCCGAACCCGGAGACACCTTAAGTATTTACTTGCGCAAACCGTTCCTATCGGCGGATGTCTATCAATTTGAGGTGGAAGGGGAACGGATGGACCCCAATCTGGCAAAACAGCAACTGGATCGCATTCGGGTGGTGCCGAATCCGTACATTGCTGCCGAAATCTGGGAGCCCCGCAATCCGTTTACCAGCGGGCGCGGTCCGCGGGAAATCCACTTCATTAATTTGCCCAAAAAATGCACCATTCGCATATATAATGTGGATGGCGTTTTAGTTGATGTGATTGAACACGATTCTTCCCTGGATAATGGTACGGCCATCTGGGATGTATTAAGTAAGGAAAATCTGGAAATCTCCTACGGAGTGTACGTGTATCACATCGATGCGCCGGGAATTGGCCAGAAGACGGGAACTTTTGCAATCATTAAATAAAAGCAGACGGAAAGAACGATGAAAACATACCATTTCCTGAAAAGTACGTGGAAATCCCTGGGCGTTGTGATGCTGATAGTGCTGATGGCAGCGCCCGGATGGGGCCAACGGGTAAAGAAAGTAGGCACGGCAGCAGCGCCATTCCTGCGCATTGCAGTGGGCAGTGAGGGAACGGCAATGGGTAGCGCGTATGTTTCTATGGCAAAAGACCCCAGTGCCATTTTCTGGAATCCGGCAGGTTTGGCGCAAATTGAGCGGCTGGGCTTTTATGTGGACCATAGCCCCTATTTACCAGGTTTGAATTTTAACTTCATGGGATTCACGTACGGGGGACACGCGTGGGGTACCGTTGGGATTGGCGTGACAGCCTTAACGACCAATCGCATGGAGGTGACCACCCCGGATCAACCCATGGGAACCGGCGAAACATTCACAGCGGCCAGTGTTGCGGTAAGTGTCAGTTACGCCCGTTACCTCACTGAACGATTCTCCATTGGTGGCACGGCAAAGTACGTGAATGAACGGATTTACAATTCCTCTGCCAGCGGTTTTGCCTTTGATATCGGAACGTTGTTTGTAACGCCCTTTAAAGGTATCCGTCTGGGTGTTAGTATTTCCAATTTCGGAACCCAGATGCGCATTCGGGGCGAAGATTTAAACGTTCGGGTGGATATTGCGCCGGATATTAACGGGAATAATCAGAGCGTGGTAGGGGAACTAAAAACCAATAGCTTCGACATGCCCCTGATTATGCGGGTGGGGCTTTCCTGGGATGTGTGGCAAAGTGATCAGTCCGGGTTAACCGTGGCAGTGGACGGCGTTAATCCCAATGACAATGCCCAGAGTGTGAATGTGGGAGCGCAACTGGTCTTGTTGAACCGAATGCTGAAACTGCAAGCCGGATTCAATGACTTATTCCTTCCGGACCGGGAAAAGGGCTTAACCCTTGGCATGGGATTGAATATCCGGCAATTTAAAGGAATGGGATTAAACATTGGTTACGCCTACCAGAGTTTTCGGTATCTGGGCGGTGTAAGCCGTTTTAGCATATATTTATCCCTGTAATAAGGGGTGACCCTAATAAATCCTCAAACCAAAAAAGGAGGTACGATTAATGAACCGTTACGCAAAGGCCCTGATAGTGACGCTGGTCCTGGTGGTGATGATGGCCTTTCAGCCATTGTCCGCCCAGATCAACGTCACCTTCCGGGTAAACACCGCAACCGTGCCGGATACCCTCAAAGAGACCCATTTTGTGCAAATTCGTGGGGCTCTGAACGGGCAGGACAATGTCCAGCTTCCGGACGGCAAGGTAATTTCCTGGGGTTCCAATTCCGACCTGGTCATGACCAATGTGGGTGGCGACTACTGGGAAATTACGTTTCAAATGAATCCCAATGATACGTTGCGCTACAAAATCTGGGCTGGCTTCGATAGCGAAAACGGTGTGGCTTACAACACCGGTTGGGAAAGTGACCTGATTGCCACCAACAACCTGGGCAGCGGGAATCGGGGATTTATTTCCGGTAACAATGATACCATTGTCCCGGTGCAGTTTTTTAACGGAACGGGTGCCACCCAGGAACAAATGTGGCGGCCGTATGAATCCAAAAACGATACCCTGGCCATCCTGTTCCGCGTGAATGTGGAAGGGGTA
>WGBF01000549.1 GCA_015494485.1 bacterium
AGCGTGTAGCGCGGTTGCAACACCCCATTGCGCAACAACACCTGCCGCATCAGATGTTTGAAGCGGGTGTGTTGGGTGGCGGTTTCCGGATTGGACGGCAGGTGTTGTTGCGCAATGGGGTGTTGCAACCGCGCTACACGCTGTTTAATGTGGACGATAATCCCCGGATAATCGCCGATATCATCACTTACCCGGTGGTTCTCAAACCGGTATTTTTGTCCGCCAGCCAGGGTGTGACCCGCGTGGATAGCCCGGAGGATTTTGAACCGGCATTCCAGCGAATCCGCGCCCTTGTGCACCGCCGGGATTATCCCCGGCGGGGCGGCCGGTACTACAAATACCTGCTGGTGGAGCAGTACATTGACGGAGAGGAAGTGGCGGTGGAGGGCATCATCACAAACGGGGAAGCCCGCATTCTGGCCGTGTTTGACAAGCCCGACCCGCTGGTGGGCCCGTATTTTCAGGAAACCATTTACGTGACCCCATCACGCCATCCCGCGGCGACGCTGCAATTTATTCAGGACGAAACGCGCCGGGCAGTCCGCGCCCTGGGGTTGCAGCGGGGTCCGTTCCACGCCGAATTGCGCATCAATCATCGGGGGGTGTGGGTTATCGAAGTGGCTTCCCGTTCCATTGGGGGATTGTGCTCCCAGGTGCTCCGTTTCAGCGACGGGCAATCCCTGGAAGAAGTGCTCATTCGGGAAGCTCTGGGGGATGACGTGAGTGCTGTAAAGCGGGAAGAACAGGCAGCCGGGGTAATGATGATGCCGGTGCCGCGCAGCGGTCGGCTCCTCCAGGTGCGCGGTGCAGAAGCAGCCCGCATGGTTCCCGGTGTGGAAAGCGTTCACATTACCATCGCCCCGGACAGTGACGTTCTGGGATTGCCGGAAGGCAACCAGTACCTGGGCTTTATTTTCGCCCGCGGTAAAACACCGGAAGCGGTGGAAAAAGCCTTGCGCACCGCCTATCGGTTCATCCATGTGGAAATTGACACGGGAGAACGCGTTGAACACATTTGACGAACCCGTGGAGTACCCCATTGACGGGGTGCTGGATTTACACACCTTTCACCCTTCGGAGGTGAAGGAACTGGTTCCGGAATACCTTCGTGCCTGCCGGGAAAAGGGTATTTATGAGGTGCGGATTATTCACGGAAAAGGGAAAGGGGTACTGCGCCGCATTGTGCATGCCATTCTGGACAAATTACCGGAGGTGGAAGGTTACCGAAAAGACACCGGCTGTGGTGGATGGGGTGCCACCATTGTGCAATTAAAACCCTTTCAAGAAGAGTAAGCCATTACTACCTGTTCCGCATTAACACTTGGGTTATTCCACTGCGGTTAGCCGGAAGGGCCACTCCGCTTTGGGGAACTGGCTCTTTAACTGACCGTTATCTGCCAGTCCGTATCCGATGATTAACCCGTTGTAGCGTACCAGCACCTGCCCTTTGCCCGCCACGGGGACATCCAGCGCCTCGCGATTGACAAATTTTTCCAGCGTGGCGAAATCCGGCAGATCCACCACCATTTTTGTGGCATGATGCCCCAGCAACTGGGCCCCATCCGTAGTAAACTTGGCCCCCTGGCTCATAATTCGCGCCAGTACCAGCCCCATTTTCACAGGTTTTCCGTAAAACGGAAAATCGCCAATGGCTTTGCTGAAAGCAACTACCTGCCGTTCGTACTGGTAAATCAGGCGGGCAAACACACGGGGATCTATTCCAAAATGGGCCGCCAGGTAGTCCAGATGTTTTTTCACCGGCGATGTTTTATGGGAGAGGAAAGAAACTTGCAGCAACCGACGGGGCTTTTTCAGTCGCGGCGGTTCCAGGGAATCCACCTTGCGAAGCCGGGCGACAAAAAACCCTTCGCTGTCGTTTTCAACGGGATAAATACGGATAGCCCGTTCCAGGGAAGGATGATATTGTTTTTGGCGAAACCGGGTTAATCCGGGACGCGTGGTAATTCCGGGCAGTTCAATGGGTTCCAGCTCCACCGGAAAATTGCGGAGGGCAAAATCCACCACCTCTTCATTTTCTTCCGGCGTCAGGGTGCAGGTCGAATAGGTAACCACCCCACCGGGTTTTAAGGCTTTAATGGCACTAATAAGCAATTTTTGCTGGCTGCCCGCCAGACGGATGCAATGGTTGGGAGTCCACCAGGATAACACTTCGGGATTTTTGTGCAGCGTGCCCAGACCGGAGCAAGCCGGGTCAAGCAAAATTTTGTCGAACTGTTCAAAATACTGATTGCCAAACTGCTCCCCGAACCATTTAAACACCACCGTATTTACCACCCCCATCCGCTGTAAATTGGTAATCAGGGCCTGGATGCGCTTCATGACCACATCATTGGCCAAGAGCACCCCCTCGTTGTTCATCATGGCCGCCATCTGGGTGGTTTTGGAACCCGGTGCGGCGGAGACATCCAGCACCCATTCTCCCGGCTGGGGTTGCAACACCAGAGGCGGAATCATGGAGGACAAATCCTGCACGTAAATGTGGCCCAGAAAGTGAGAAAGGCTTTTTCCAATGGGATACGGCTGGTGGGTAATGCGAAACACGTTGGGTAATCCGGGCCAGGGCTCAAAGCCGAATCCCTGCTGGCGGAGCAATTCCTGTTGTCGCTCCACAGGCCCTTTCAATGGATTGAAGCGAATGGTATGCGGGAGTTGCCGCCCGATTTGTTCGTACAGCGCATGGCGCTCCTCACCAATCAAGTCCAGAAATAAACGATCCAGTTCGGGGGAAATCTCCACCGGTTGCTCCTTTTGCTCCGTGAAGCGCCAATTTACAACCAAAAGCGGTTCACCCAAAAAGCAAATGGGAAAAATGTGCCCTTCCGGGGGAAAATTCCTTCTTTGAAAAACGAACGTACCAGGGGGTAATTTTAGCCGGGCGTGGCTTTTGATGGCCGGGCGATTTAAATTCACCGTATGCAAGCATGGCGCGCGTATATTGCTTTTCAGTGGCACCATTATTTTCGCACCCACCGTTACCTGCGCGAAATTGCCGCAGTGGTCATTTTTGGCATTTTCTTCGGCGGGTTTCTCTCTGACGCCCACGGCGGCGCCGGGGTGTGGATTTTGTTTTCCGTCTTCGCCATTATCTTAAGCAGCATGACCGCCCCGTCCTTATTTTTACTGGAGCGCGGTACCACCCTGTACTTTTTAATTGGCAAACCGCATGGGCGGCGACGTTATTTTGTGTCTAAAATAGTCCTTATTGTATTGATTGACCTGGGCATTTTGCTGGCTTTTGCCCTGGTATACGGGCTGCGGTTTCCATCATTTTCGTATTTCTTGCTTTTGCCGGTGCGCCTTGCCCTGGTGGCACTGATTCTACTGCAAGTAACGGGACTGATTGCCCTCACCATGGCCTATCGGCCTACCTGGACCTGGTGGATTTTTGTGTGGATTGTTTTCGGCGGGATTATCAACAAGGGCGGGGTGCTGCCCATTCATGGGATTGGGGAAGGGTACAAGCTACTGGTTTTTCTGTTGCCGCCCCTTCAGGAATTGACATTTTTAAGCACATCCCTGCAATTTGACCTTCTTGGGTGGATATGGCTGGGTCTGGCACTGGTGCAAACCGGCCTGTTTCTGGGATGGGGCTTGCGTGGATTTTACCGAAAGGATATCGTGCAGTGAATGCTTCCGGAACACAACATCCGTTCATTGAACTCACCGGCGTGACCAAACGCTATCCGGGAGAACCGCAACCGGCAGTTAAGCAGATTTCCTTGCAGGTTTCGGACGGCGAATGGGTGGGATTAATGGGGGCAAACGGATCCGGGAAAAGCACCGTGCTGAAACTCATCATGGGTTTTTTACATCCCGATGAAGGGCGGATTACCATTCAGGGCAATGCCAATCTGGAAGTCGCTCGCCAGGTGGTAGGGTACGTTCCGGAAACCCCTGTGGGTCTGGACCACTTAACCCCCCGGGAGTTACTCCACTACAGTTACCAGATGTACAACTTGCCCCCTCAGGAACGCCAGCAGCGAATTGAGCAACAGCTGAAGGCCGTGGGCATGTGGGAGCACCAGGATGAACTCATCGATGGCTTTTCCCGCGGAATGCGGCAACGGGTGCTCATTGCCAGCGCATTGATTCACCAGCCCGACATTCTGTTGCTGGATGAACCCCTGCAGGGCCTGGATGCGGAGGCACAATTGTTTTTGCTGGAATTCCTGAGACAACGGCCCGCGCGCTGCCTTATTTTAGCAACCCACCGGCTGGAAGTCATTCGGGAAGTGTGTAACGTGGGGATTATTCTGCATCGCGGGGAGGTAAAAGCCCGCCTGCCCCTGGACCCCCAAACCCTGGAATACTACGAAGTGGAAACCAGCCCATCGGTTAAAGCGCTTCAATCCCAACTGCCCGTAACCATTCAGGAATGGCATCCTATCGACGCGCAGCGGGTACGGTTTCGGTTTCATGGGAGTGCGGAGGATTTGCAGCGCGTGCTGCAACTTTTAAAGCACCACAAACTCCCCCTCCACCATGTAACCTTTGGTAACCGCCTGGAGGAATTGTACCTGAAATATGTGAAAGAATGACAGTTGTCTTAAACTCACCCCCTTGAACGCTCTGAGGCAAAAACAAACCTTGCCGGTATCCCCCTCTCTTCCCCAAGAGAGGGGGAAAACTCGCACCGCTCGCTACCACAATGCAACCAAGGGGGTGAGTTAACAATAGCCCTGCCGGCAAACCGTTCATTCAAATAATGGGCATAGCGGCTTTAGCCTTTACGGGCTGCTCTCCCCGCCCTCCGTGCGTCCGATTTGCTGAAGCAACACCACCAGTACGGCAAAAATTGCCGCATCGGTAAAGCCGGTTAGTTTAAGGGTAAAGAAGCTCATTAACCAGAAGGCCAGTCCCGCAGCCGCCACTCCCTGCCGGCGCACATTGTCCGACATCAGCGCAGCAAACACCCGTTTTAAAAACAGCACGTAAATGACAATCACCAGCAGCAGGCCCATGATGCCCTGATTCATGTACGCCTGCAGGTAATCGGATTCCCAGCTGGTAAATTTGCTTTGCACCATGCGATTGCGGCTGTTTAATCCGTGCCCCAGCAGGATGTTCACCCAGTGGCCCTGCTGCCAATCCTGTTGAATAAACTCTCGGGCATCCTGGTAAATACTGGCCCGGCCGCTGGTTAAATCCAGTTGTTTTCCGGCAACGGATTGGGGGGGATGGTAAAAGGGATTAATCCGGGAATCTTTGGCAGTAAAAATAAGGGTTAGCAACACCATCATCAGCACCAGACGGGCGGTAACCGCACCGCTGAGGGTGAACACCCCGGAACGGCGCAACTCCCGCCAGGCATCCGCAACCAGCCATATTCCCATTGCCCCCAGAAATCCCAGAAAGGCACTGCGAGTGAACGTCCACCACATGGCAAACAGATGAACTACACTCAAAAGGAATAAGCCATTCCGTCCCAGCGGCCGTTCCTGCCGAAAGCTCTCCGCCAGGACCACCGGAATTGAAAACGCCATCACAGAGGCAAGGGTAAAATAGCCGCCATTAAACCCATGGGTCCGTTCCACCCCTCCAAAATGAAACACCACGCCTGCCAGCGCAGCAATACTGGTAAAAAAGAGGGTTACTGCGATGATGGCCCCTTCGGGAAATCCTTCCCGATTAAACCGCCAGTTTAAAGGAATTGCCGAAAGTAAAACAATGTGGGGCATGAGGTGGGGTAAATTGCCCAGGGGATTTTCGGTCAAAAACACCGCAATCACCCCAGAAACAAAATACAGGAACACAAATTTTTCCATTAATGGCATGTGAATGCTGTTTCCGGCGCGAAATTCCACAAACCAGTAAAAGAGCAAAAACACCGCCGCTGCCTGAAACAAAATATGGCTAATGGTAATACCAGCAATGATGGTGACCAACAACGCCGCCGGAAGGGTTAATTTTTCCGTTTTAGTAGGCATTTTCTCCCTTAATAATGGCAATGATGGTTAAAATTAAAATTTTAATATCGAACCACAAGGACCAATTCTGAATGTAATACAGGTCATACGGCACGCGCTCCTCCCACGGTGCCGCCTGCCGCTTACCATTTACCTGAGCCCAGCCGGTAATGCCGGGTCGCACCCGGTGGCGTTCGGAAAAGAGGGGGATTTCTTTCAAATACTTCTGGACATAGTAGGTGCGCTCCGGACGGGGTCCCACCAGGCTCATGTCGCCTTTGAGCACATTCCACAACTGCGGGAGCTCATCCAAGCTGGTGCGGCGCAAAAAGCGACCAATGGGGGTAACGCGGTCATCGCCTTTGCGCACGTCTTTTAACCCCTCCCGGTCGTCTTCCGATATGTACATGGAGCGGAATTTGTACATGGTGAATTCCCGTCCATCCAGTGCCACCCGTTTTTGCCGGTAAATTACCGGTCCCCGGGAGGTCAGCTTAATCAGTACCGCAATCAAAACCAGCAACGGCGCCAGCAAAAGAAGAATCGTAGCGGACACCACCACATCAAACACCCGTTTTAAAAACCCCTGCCAGCCGGCCAGGGCCACGGATTTGATTTGCAGCAGAGGAA
>WGBF01000550.1 GCA_015494485.1 bacterium
ATTGTTACTGATGCCCTTTCCGATTTTTTATTTACCACGGAGAAAAGCGGTAACGAGAATCTGATGCGGGAAGGCATACCGGCAACAAAGATTTACTACGTTGGCAACGTGATGATCGATTCTCTGACGTTCTTCCTGGAAAAAGCCAAACGCTCTCGTATTCTGGATGAATTGCAACTGAAACCGCAGGGGTACGCGCTGGTTACGCTTCATCGGCCGTCGAATGTAGATGACCCCGATAATTTCCGCAAAATTCTGGCGGCATTCGCCGAAATTCAAAAAGAGATCCCCATTGTTTTCCCCATTCATCCCCGCACGGAAAAGAACATTACCCAATTTGGCCTGCGGGAAGAAGTGGAAAAGCTACCCAATTTGCGGTTAATTCCGCCGGTCGGTTACCTGGATTTTATGCAGCTTATGCAAAACAGCAAATTTGTAATGACGGACTCCGGTGGCATTCAGGAGGAAACCACCTATTTGCACATCCCCTGTTTAACCATTCGCGAAAATACCGAGCGGCCGGTAACGGTAGAAATTGGTACCAATGAACTGGTGGGCACAGATACGCAAAAAATCATTGCAAATGCGCAAAAAATTTTGCAAGGTAACTGGAAGCAGGGAAGTGTTCCGGAATTGTGGGATGGCAGGGCGGCCGAACGGATTGTGAGTGTGTTGGAAGAACAACTGGGATAGCATGAAAATATCATATTGGAGTGCGTTATTGGTCTTGTTGATTTTCGGGGTGGTGGTGGGTCAGGAACTTCCGTTGCCCGGCCAAACATCGTCCCAGCCTGCTGCGGTGGACCTATCCACATTTACCACAGAAATGGGTACCCAGCAATTTGCCTCCGTTTTGAAAAGCAGTCAGTTGATTCGCGGGGTGGATCCCCGGACGTACCGGGTGGATGCCGGGGACCAGTTCATTATTAAAGTAGACCCCAAGGGACCAGCTATTAAAATTTACCAGGCGATGGTGACACCGGAAGGGATGGTGTTGTTGCCGGAAGCCCCCAGTATTTCGGTTAAACATTTGCTACTAAGCGAGGCGCGGAAACGGATTCGGCGGGTGCTTCGGCAAAAATTCCCGGATGCGGAAGTGGAAGTATTTTTGTTTCAGGTCCACCCCATTACCGTAACGTTTGCCTCTCCCTTACCCGGACTGGGAGAAGGGCAGTTCTTTTCGGATACCCGCCTGAATTCCGCAGTGGAGTATTTTGTGAAAAGCTGGCAGGAAGCGGCTGCGCAGGAAAGAACGCTGCGGCTTCAGGAAGCAATCCCGCCCAATCCGGAAGGGGAATATTTTAAGACGCAAAATTTAGATAGTACATTTGCTTTCAAGAACACGGCACGCCCTGCATTGCGGCGTATTCGGCTGGTTCGAAATGGAAAAACCACGGTATATGACCTGTTCCGCTACCGCTTTTTAGGGGAAACAGCACAAAATCCCTATTTGATGAATGGGGACATTGTTATCATCCCCGCCGTGGAAAATGCCGCAGGCACGATTACCGTACAGGGTGCGGTGGGAAACACCGTGTCGTTTGAATACCAGCCCGGTGACCGGCTTAAAGAAGCAATTGCCTTTAGTGGGGGCCTGAGCGTGGGTGCGGATTCCAGCAACATTCAGGTGTTTCGGTTTCAGACCACTTCATCAAAACCCCGCCGCTTCCGATTGACATGGCCTGCGGATTCCAATTTTGTGTTGCAAGCAGAAGATGTCATCGTCATCCACCCCCGGCCATTGCGGTTTACCAAAGGGCGTGTTCGGGTGGTTGGCGAAGTGAAATACCCCGGGGAATATCCCATCCCCGATAATCGCATTCACCTTCGTGAGTTTATTGAGCAGGTCGGTGGCTTTACCGATGGGGCTGCGCTTAAAGAAGCGCGAATCTACCGCACCAAATTTTACAAGGGGGAAGAGAATCTGGCCATCTTCCTTAAATTACGCCCTCAAGATATGGATCTGAATGTGCTTTCCTATTTAGGAGTCCGCGCACGGGAAGAAGTCCGGGTTGTGGCCTGCGATTTTGAAAAGCTGTTTGTGGAAGGCGATTCCTCTCAAAACATTGCCCTTCGGGATGGTGATATTATTTACGTTCCTCAACCCCTGGGCATTGTGTACGTCTCCGGTGCGGTGCAACAGCCGGGTACATACCCCTATCGCCCGAATTGGAGTTACGAGGATTACATTGCCGCTGCGGGTGGCTATACCAGTCTGGCCCGGAAACGCAGTGTACGCATTATTCGCGGCGATACAGGGGTATGGCTGGGCCGGGATAAAACTTTGCCCATTTACGCCGGGGATATGATTTTTGTACCGGAGAAAACCGAAATTCGCTGGCAAACCTTTATGAAGGACATCGCCATTACCCTGGGACAATTGGCCACCGTGGCGTTAATTATGACACGGATTTTTGGTAGTAATTAAGACGAGGCAAACTGTTGAGTAATCCGTTAACCAAATTCCTGTGGAAACACCGTAAAAAGAACATTGTAATCGCCTTTATTTATTTTGTTTTGGCTGTGGCTTTTGTGTTTGGAGTAATGGATAAATACTACACGGCGAATGTTTCGCTGTTGCCCCCCGCCGGGAGTTCTGCACTACAGGGACGATTAAATACCATTGCCAGTTTAATGGGAATGGGAAGTCCCGGCAATTCCATTTTGAGTTTAGAGATGTTTGAAAGCATTATTCATTCCCGCAAGCTGGAAAAGCAACTCTTGAACACCGCCTTTACGGTTCCCGTAAATGGCCAGCCCCAGACCAAAACGCTGTTGGAATTTTTAGAAATTGAAGGCGATAACGACCGTGAACTGTATCAAAAAGCGTATAAACAACTTAACGAGGAAGTGATTTACACGGAAGTAGATGAAATTACCAACATGATGATTTTAAATGTGACCTTAAAGAATCCCTTTCTGGCGGCGGCTGTGGCCAATAAGATTGTGGTGTATCTGGATAGTCTGGTAAAACAACACCTCACGCGGGAGTTTCAACAACAATATGCGTACTTGAAGAAACGCATAAATACCGTACAGGATAGCATTAACATCACGGAACAGAAATTGAAACGTTTTCTGGAAAAAAGCGTGGACGTGACCACCCCTGAACATATTGTGGAGCGGATGCGGTTGGAGCGGGAAATGATTGTGTTAAGCACCGTGTTTTCGGAATTGAAGAAACAGGAAGAACTGTTCATCATGCAAAATATTTATATGCTATCCCCGGTAAAAGTGCTGGATATGGCGGAAGTCCCGTACCGGAAAAGTCGTCCCAAACGGCTTTTGGTGCTGGTGGCGTTACTGATTCTGGGCGGTGCATTTCAGCTAATGGTGAATGCGGGCATTGTGTTTTATAAGCGCTTCAAGTCGGAAGTTCTGCCCTCATTAGATGACAGGAACCCTGAATGAGATGGAACCTCACACCGGAGAAAAAATTATTTTTAACCAACTTCATTAATTACGGCATCTTCCAGGCGTCAAAGTATGTTGTTCCTTTAATAACCGTCCCCTTCATTATTCATGTCATTGGTGTGGAAAAATTCGGTATTGTTAGTCTGGCCCAGGGACTGGCCAATTACCTGAGGGTTGGGGTGGACTATGGATGGAATATCCTGGGTGTTCAGTACATTGCCCGTTCACAACACCATGCGGATGAACGGGACCGCATTGTGAATACCATTCTGGTGCAACAGTTGTTGCTGAGTGGAATTGCCTTTCTGATATTGTTGGCGTTAATTGGAATTTTCCCCAAACTGCAAACACACTGGGGGGTATTTATTGCGGCATTTGGGTTGGTGCCGGCCAATATGCTGATGGTTCCCTGGTTCTTTGTCGGGATGCAAAAAGTCCGCTATTTAAATCGGGCATTTTTATTTTCACGGCTGTTGTATGTGGTGTTGATTATTGTGTTTTTAAAGCCATTAGAACACATGATATGGGTGCCCGTTTTTAATTCGTTATCGCTGTTTATTGGCGGAGCAATTGTGCTGGTTACGCTGCGCAAGCGATTTTCCGTTCAATTTTTTCTTCCCCGATGGCAGCAATTGAAACAATTTTTTAGAGAAGGCTGGCCTATTTTTCTTTCCTATTTTTCTACCAATTTTTACCGCAATTCCCAGGTACTTATCCTGGCGTTATTTGTCAATGATTATTTTCTGGGTATTTACTCCGCAGCGGAAAAAATTATTAAGGTGATTCAGGGAACATTTATGCCTTTATCTCAAACCATTTATCCCATTCTGGCCCGGAAGTATGTGGAATCCCGCAATCGGGCTTTTGTGGCCTTAAAAAAAGCCATCTGGGTGTTGGGTAGCCTGGCATTTGTCGTAAGCATTGGCGTCATTGTAACAGCCCCTTTACTTATTAAGGTTATTGTTGGACAAAATAACGCTGATGGGGTGAAATTATTGTGGATTGGTAGCGGCGTTATTTTCTTTGGAGTATTGAATTATATTTTGGGTGTTCTGTTTTTAACCAATTTTGGGTATAAAGTATTATTTTCCAGGGCTGTTTTTATAACGGGCATTTGGGGAATCCTCAGTTGTTTTGTATTATCTTATTTTTTCCAGGCTTTTGGCGCAATGGGTAGTTTTACCCTGGCCGAAATATTTTTATTTATCATGTTAAGTATCTTTTCAATACGGAAAAAGCGACTGTTGTTAAGCGAAAAATAGGGGACATGTCAGATACATGATTTCCTTGCTCCAGATAGAAACGTTAGGGGTTATCGTCGCGGGAGTTCTCCTCATCGTCGAAGAAGTACGGCGTCTGGGCAAAATCATTACCCCGCTGACGCTGATGGTCACGCCTTTCCTGGTCGTATTGTTTCTCATGAATTTTGTATTGATTTATTATAATTACCCTACCGTTACCGAAAAGGTAATGGTGTTTTTGCTTATTCAATTTGTAATTTTCTGGATAATCGGGCAAATCATATTTAACATATCTGGCAGACCCCGCCGGTTGCAATTTGATTTTTCCGATGTGGAACAGCAGCTGGTTAAATTTACTCCGGTAATTATTGGACTGGCGATACTTTCTGCTATTGTCATTATTCATAAATCGTTAACGTTGTTTCAGGCCCATGGCGGAGTGACCTACTATGCCCACCCAAAGTACGAAAAATTTATGAATCGCGGTGCCAGTGCCCATTTTATTCAACTGGCTAAAGTGTGCCTTTTTCTGTTAACAGTGGTGTATCGCCCGTATCGTAAAAAGTGGTTACTGTGGGGCGTTTTCGGGCTTCTGGTGGTTTCCCTGACATTAGTTCAGGTCAAATATCATATCTTACTGATGTTATTAATGATTATCCTGTATTTTTCCCTCAATAAGAATATCAAAGGCCAATTTAAGATGTTGCTTGGGTCTGCCATATTACTGGTTATTATTTTTAATATTTTTTGGTTTGTCATTGCTCAGGC
>WGBF01000551.1 GCA_015494485.1 bacterium
CCCTGGCGCTTTTCACCAGGACTTACCGGCTGCCATTCCTGTTGACCAACACCTGCCCGATAGGGAGAAACCGCAACTTTCCCTTCATAAACGTAGACTTCCGTGGTACTGTCCGGATTGGCATTTACCCGGTACACTGTTCCCCGCACCGCAATCACCGCAGCCGGCGATTTAATTTTAAAATAATCGCCCTTTGAAAATAACTTGCGAATGTTCGACCAGATGCGCCCCACGCTTAAAAAGGATTCCGCCCGTACGGTCTTTTCGCTTACCTCAACATTTTCCAGGGTGTAAATGGAATTCTCATCCACCCGCACCACATCGCCGTTTTTTAAGGTAATTTCGCAGCGGCTTTCCTTTTTGGTTTCAATTTTATCCCCGGGGAACACATCCATGTTGTACGTGGCCATAATCAAATCAGTTGAACCGGCACGAATGACATACACCCGGTTTAACGGATAGGTAATTTTACCAATGGGCTCTTTGTCCGTTGCCTGAAAGGCCACCAGTAAAAACACAAACGGTAATAACACCAACAAACGAACAGACGACGTTCTCCACACGTTTTGCATATGCGTACCCGGTTGTTTTGCGTCAATTGTTTTTTACTGCTCACCGGTTGTTTTTTTTACCATCTTTACAACCAGTGCATTTGCCGTAACATTTAAAATTTCCAGGTGAAAATCGCCGTTGGATTGCTGGCTTTTTAGAGAAATTTCCCCCGCCAGCTTTTCGCTGTTTAGGGTGCCCTGAATGTCCAGTAACGCGGTTCCACCACTGAATTCCCGCTGGGAAACGCTTTTCACCCCCCGAATGGTGGAGAGTAGCCAGTTTTTCAGGTGCATTAAATCCACGTAGGACGGGATATTCAGCACCCGCATTTGCACCGTTGCCCCGGAATAAATATCCTTTCGCCACTGCTCGACAATTTGCTCCGCCAATGCGATGGCCGCCAGATGGGCCGCTTTTTGCAATGCCTGGGTACCCCCGGCAATCGGGTCAATATGGGCAGCGGCTGCTTGTTTGGTTACCGTTGCAATAATGTTCCCATCGTCTCCGCGGATAGCCCGTAAATTAATCGTTGCCTGGCAGGAGGTTAAACCGGCATTCTTCAATACTGCCGGAACATTGGTAGCTGCCTTTGAGATGGCTTTACCCACAATAAGCACTTCTGCCCCCGTGGAATTTGCAATGCGGGCTGCCGCAGCCTGGTCTCCTTCCAGGGCAGCTTGCAAGGCATCCCGCTGCGCTTTTTGAAGCACAACCGCTTTGTCCACAAATTGAAATCCCCTGGGCTGAAGGGTATTTATGATTTCCGTCTCAGTAGTATTCAGGTTTACCTCACCAAGAGGCAGGTGCGTGTCAATATTGGATTCGTCCACCAATACCATTAAACGGGGGTAATTTTTGCGTTGTAAAATAATACCCAACGCTGCCAGGTCATCCTTCAGGTTGCCGGTTTTAACCACCGCTTCAATGGTTACTTCCAGAATATTGTTGCCGATTTCATTTTTGGATAATACCCGGTAGGATTGAATGTAACCGGCAGTGCGACTGTAAATATTGCTCTCCAGCACCTGGTAATTCTTCACCAGCACATCGGACTGAATCATGGTGCCCACGGTTTGCTCCACCGCATTTTTAAGGGCATTGGCAATGGCATCATCTTCCGCTTTGGCCAGGTCGCCGCCGATAATCGCTCCCACACCCTTGGCGATAACCCGTTTGGCATTTTCCGGTGTTTCCGAAATGGTGGTGGTTTGCGGGGATTGGGCAAGGGCACTCCCCCACCCAATCATCCCCAATGCGATTACTATAAAAACGTAAAGTAGTCGTTTCATATTACAATTGCGCCTTTAATCGTTTTATAATGTTAATTGCTTCCGTTCCGGATACCGTTTCCAGAGGACGAAATGTCCCATCATCGAATCCGGGGATAATATTGCGTGTCGACACCAGCATTACCGCATTAAAAATGGGGCTGGTGGAATTTACATCCGAAAACGGTGAAGTGGTGCCGAAAAATTTAGTTTCCAGAGAGGGATCTTGCCAATAGCGTACCAGAAATTTCTGAATAACCTGTGCCAGTTCCGCCCGCGTCATTTTTTGATTGGGCTTAAAGGTGCCATCCGGGAACGTTTCCATCACCCCTTTTTCCAGTACTTCCTGAATGAAAGAACGGGCCCAGAAATTACCGGGCACATCCGGCGGTAAACTGTTCCCCGACGTTGCAGCGGCCTGTTGCTGGCTCGGGGGACGGAATCCCGATTGATTGGGCCGAACGTCCCGGAATATTTTCTTAAGCGGCAGTTCCAGCGCAAATAATACTGCGGCGTCCGCACGGGTAATGGCTTTGGAAGCGGCAATGCGCTGTAATTCGGGGCGTTCACCGGCAATGGCAGTGCGGTACGCTGCCAGTTCCTGAATGGCTTTCGCCGCCCGCTGGTTGGTTTTATCGATGTCCATCACCTTCATATACGTGGTCTGTGCCTCATTATAGCGGTTCGCCGCCCGGTAAATATCGCCCAAGGCCAGGTATGCTTCAATTAAATACCGCTTCTTTCCGGGCATTTTAGAATCTTCCAGTTTTTCAACGGCTTTGCGGGCCTCTTTTATGGCCTTGTCGTGATTTCCCTTCAGAGAATATGCCCGCGCCCGTGCCACCCGTGCCAGATGCCAGTCGCCGTTTAAATCCAGAGCTTTATCGGCCATCTTAATGGCTTCATCCGGATTATTGCGGGCAATGCAAACCCAGGCCATGCCTTCGTACGCTGGCGCGTATTTGGGATTCAGGGTAACAGCCTGCTGGAATTCAAAAAAAGCCTGATCCACATTATTCTCTGC
>WGBF01000552.1 GCA_015494485.1 bacterium
GCCCATATTTTAATATCATTTCACGGTGCAATTGAGTTCCGTACCCTTTGTGCCGGTCAAAACGATACTGTGGATACTGAAGATGATATTCACGCATCAGTCGGTCACGGGTTACTTTTGCCAATATGGATGCCGCTGCAATGGTAAAGCTTTTGTCATCCCCACCCACAATGGCTTCCTGCGGGTACAGGCTGTCCGGCAGTTCTTCCCCATCGATTAACAAAAAGTCCGGAACCTGTTTCATGGCACCCAGGGCTTTGCGCATCGCTTTAAAGGTGGCATTGCGAATATTAATCCGGTCAATTTCTTCCTGAGAAACAATGCCAATCCCGTAAGCCAGACACTCATCTACAATCACCTGATACAACGCTTCCCGTTTTTTTTCGGAGAGTTGTTTGGAGTCCCGAACGCCCTCAATCAATTTCCCCGGCTCAAACACCACGGCAGCAGCCACCACCGGGCCCGCCAGGGGCCCTCTTCCCGCTTCATCAATTCCGGCAATAAACCGATACCCGTTTTGCCACAGCAACTGTTCAATTTCCAGTGTCGGCAACGCTCAATCCCCGCCTATCGGCTTCATTTCGTAAATCAAAAACAGACTCTTTTCTCCCTTTCGGGGAATAACAAATTATTTTCCGCACGTTCTAAAAATCAAATAAATAGGAAATTTTGAAGAACAGAATGCGATTTCGGGATGTTAATCGGGGCAGATTGTAATTGTCCCATTCATCGGTGTACACCAGATAAATGGTACTTAGCGGCCGGAACCGCCACCCCAGCAAAATATTGGCCGAAAGCCGATCGAACACATCGTACCGCAGTTCGTAATTCCCATTCACCAGCACCCAGCGGTATTGTTCCGCTCCGTTGGTAAATTGAAGAAACAAGCGGGAAAACACATCCCGCGAAAACAGGTAACGGCCTTTGGCAATCCACACCTGCGCATCCGATTGCCCAATCCGTTCCCGGGGCATTAGCTTCAGGCTGTCATCCAGAAACCGACGGCGTTCGTAACTAAAGGTAAAAAAAGCATTGGAAATGGGTTTCAGGGTCAGCGAAGTGGTCAATCCCATGGTTTTCCCTACGGAATAGGTTTGAAAATAATACTGGGTAGCATACGATGCACTGGCGGTAAAATACACCGGCTTACTGATATCCGTTTGCACCTGAAGGGTATAATCCTGCCCGGTATACACGATATCCTTTAGCGGCGAAATCCGATAATCACTTTCCACATCCCGGTAGAATGAGGTTATAAAAGAAACACGGGACTGGTCCATAAACTCCACCCAGGCCGTGCTTTGATTGCCCAGACTGGGACTGCCCTCCAGGGTTTCTTTCCATCCGCTAATCACCGTCTGGATGCCCCAGCTGCGCACAAATCCTCTGTTAATCACCGGATGATACTCCAGCAGGAGCCCACCGTAATCCTTGCCCTTATTTGGCAATTTGGGGAAAAATCCGGTCATGTCTACATCAAAATCCGCATCGTAGTGCAACCAGCTTAAGCCAATCATAAAGCGCTGGTCATAATGCACCAGAGAAGCCGTAGCGGCTTTGCCCACTTTTCCAGCAGGTCCATTGGCAGCGTACACCACCTGCCCCCGAAAAGCGTTTTGCAGTCCGATAAAAATATTCCAATCCAGGGATACATTCCGGCTGAACTGGTAATTTCGCCCCCACATATTTCGTTCCAGGTCAACGGCCATAATCCCCACATTGGAGGCCTGCAAAATATCCCGTTGATACCGCAAAACGGAATACCATTCCTCCGGAGGATCGGAATTGGGATCCCCAATCCCCCGATTTTTCCAGTCGCCGGTGGCTACCGCCAGTGCGCCGTAGGAATTTTTCCCGCTTCGGCCGGTAAATTTTAACCCACCTTTGATGTCCGAATTGGCCCCAATCCGCCGGGAATAAAACGTTTTAATTATCTGATTAAACAGGGAAGTATTTTCCAGAAAAAACGGCCGTTTTTCAGGATAAAACAATTCAAACCGTTTGTCCAGATTAATCTGCTCCCGGTCAATTTCCACCTGACCAAAATCGGGGTTTAAGGTGAAATTCAGGATGTTCTCCGGCGTAATGGCGTATTGGACATCCAACCCGGCATTGGGTTTGTTGGTAATAACGCCGTCCTCCGTTTGGCTTCGCGCAGTAAGGTATGGCCAGACCTGAATTTGCTCTCCAGGACGAATATTATTATCCGGAATAACCAGAACGCCGCCCCGGTCCAGTCGATATATTCGGTAATCCTGGCTAACTAAACTCCAGTACGAAATTTCCCGATTTTTACGGCGGACGCGCCAGATGTTAAATCCCCACTTCTGCGGGGAGTTTTGCAATGAAAATCGAATGGATTTTAACGGGATCTTAAATTCCGCCACCCAGCCGAATTTATTTTTCCGGGCGGCTACGTCAAACACGCAATCCCAGTTTAAATCCAGCCGATTTCCGTTATTGCTAATTAAGCCATCCCGCTTCACCCCCAGCGGATTGGTGGAAAAATAAAAGGCCCGCTGTTGGTCATTAAATGTATCCAGATAAAAATTAATATTATCGTCCGGGGAAAAATAATAATCCCGGTCCACTAACCGGGCAGGAATGTTTTGAGGTTCGGCATCCCGCATAATAAACAATAGGTAAAGATTTTCATCGTCATACATCACCAGGAAATAGGTTTTCTCCGTAGCCGGTTTGCCCTGATCCGGATAGCGCTGTACAAAATGATCGTATTTTTTTGCTCGCAGCCAGACGGCATCCACCTTTCCGTCAATGCGGGGTGGTACCGGCGTGCGCGTGGCAATTGCCACGGGTCGCCGGGTTTCCGATTGTGTTTGTCTTGCACGTAAGGGGGCAAAAAAGATGATCAGCAGGACCATCCACAGGAATGCCGCGTGCCTCCACCCAAGAACATTCATTATGTAAGTTTTATTACCCCTGTTAATTTCTGGACAATATAGAGTGTGATACACATCAAATTCAACACCAATTCATTTTTTCTTTTTGTAAATTTTTAAACTTTACCTGCCCCAAATACGCTTGAATTTCACCCCAATATTGTTTACCCTAAGGTAAACGTTAACAGGAGGATGGACTATGGCCCACACCAAACGTATTCTTTTTGTCCTGATACTTGGTGGTTTTGCCACTACCATTTTTGGGGGCGATACACCCCAACCCACCACCCGGGAACTGAACCTGATAAACTGGATGGAATTTCAGAAATGGGTACCGGAACCTATTGAAACTGTATTGTTACCCACCGGAACCCTGGAACCCCACGGTGTTTTGCCCAATGGTTCGGACAATCTGGCGCCGGAGCGCATGGCACGGGAACTGGCCCAGCCGTTGAATGCCTTCATTGCACCTACCCTGAATTACGGCGTTACCGGAAGCATGGAAGCGTATCCCGGGGCGTTTTCCATTTCCCGGGAAGCATACCTGGCATTTGTCACGGACATCTTGAAAGGGCTGGCGCGGAATGGGTTCAAAAACATCATTATTTTGAATGGTCACGGCGGCCCGCAAACGGCTATTTTAAAGGAAGCAGCTCAAACGGTGTCCACGCCGTTCAAGGTCCGCATTCTGCTGATTAATTGGTGGAGCCTGACCGCTGATGTAACCCAGGAGGTCTTCCATCAGAACGGCGGGCATGCCGGGATTAATGAAACCGCGTATATCCAGCACATTGTACCGGAGCATGTTCACAAGGCGTGGTATAAACCGGAACTGGCCATCCCGTATCCCAAAGGCAGTGCCTGGTCCGCTGTCCCGTTTCCCGCTACTATTGGATTGTACGAAGCCGGAGAAGGATACCCGAATTTCGATGCAAAACAAGCCAGCGAATACTACCAGAAAGTAAATACAGCAGTGCTGAATTTTATTCGGGATGTGATTCAGAAATGGGACGATGCAGGGCTGTTCCGATAAAAAAAAGCGGGGGAAGCCCATTTACCTGAACATTCCCCCGCCGTCTCTGGAGCCCTTATGGGTTAAGAATTGGGAACGTAATTGGCTACAATTTCTTCCACTGTTTTCCGAAACTCATTCGGTTTAATTGGCTTGGCCAGAATCCGGGTTACATTCAAGCGTTCCAGTTCGGCAATCAGGGCATCGTTTAAGCGACCGGAAACAATTAAAATCGGAATCTGAGGATTCACCAGACGGATTTTCTTTACCAGTTCAATACCGTTCATATTGGGCATAACAATGTCCGTAATAAGCATATCGTACTTTTGCTTGAGCAGTTTGTTCAGCGCTTCCTCTCCATTGTACACGGAAATTACCTGGTAACCTTCCAGGGTTAACAGGATATCAATGCTTCGGCTTAAATTCCGGTCATCTTCTGCTAATAATATGCGTTTCATGTTTACCTGTGTCTCTCCTTAACGCTAACAGGTATAAAGCAAATGGTTTGCCAGATATTTGGGGTCTGCCCATTTCGAAGGCCGGAATTGAACCAGATTACCCGAAGTGCGCCATAACCCCATTTTCAATACATTTCAGATGGTAACAAATCAGGAGGAAATTTTTTTAAAGGATGAACGCACCCCTGTCTTTTCGGATTTCCCGGGGGCAATGTAAAATTTTTTTACAAACTGTCCGCATCAATCCCATATTCTTCCAGTTTATTGTAAAGGGAACGCCGACTGATGCCCAGCACATTGGCTGCCTGCAACTTATTTCCCCCTACGGCTTTCAGCGTTTCAATAATCATTTTCTTTTCCACGTCAGCCAGGGAGGTTCCCGGTTGAATAACAATTGCTCCTTTACCCAGGGAGGGCTTGCGGATTTCCTCCGGCAGGTGGCGGAGCTTAATTACCGGCGATTTCTGCGCAGCCAGCATGCTCCGTAGAATGACATTCCGGAATTCCCGAATATTGCCCGGCCAGGCATAATTTTCCAGCGCCCGCAGCACTGCCGGGTCAAAATCCTGTACCTTGCGTTTGAGCTGAATGTTAAACATCTCCCGGTAATAATGGGCCAGATAGGGGATATCCGCCCGCCGATCCCGCAACGGCGGTAGCTCAATAACAAACACATTTAACCGGTAATACAAATCTTCGCGGAATTTGCCTTTCTGAATTAGTGTTTCCAGATTATCATTGGTGGCGGTAATAATGCGCACGTCAACCTGAATCGGACGGTTGCTGCCCACCCGCTCAATTACCTGCGTTTCCAGCACCCGAAGCAGGCTTATTTGAACCGGAAGGCTCATGGTACCAATTTCGTCCAGAAACAGGGTGCCACGATGGGCTTCTTCGAATTTGCC
>WGBF01000553.1 GCA_015494485.1 bacterium
AACAGTTCTATTTTCATTGCAACGCTTAAAGGATTTAAGGTTGTTAAAGATAAAGCGGATTTTTCCACCACCATTCACAGTAACGGAATTCTTGAAGCTTTGCAAAAAGGCCATGTGTTTGGGGAATTTGTAACCAACGATGGCCTGGATGTCATGGGATTATACATTAAAGATAATGAATATCCGTGGGTGATCGGTATCGAAGCTTCTGCTGCCGAGGTTTTTGCGCCGGTGAAAAAAGAAATCTGGTGGTTAGTTTTTATTATTATCGGTGTTGCGGCAGTTGTGGTGGGTAGCGGGTTTTACTTTGGCCGCTATTTTGGTAATCCGCTTCTGGAAATCACCAAAAAGGCGCGGGAAATTGCCGAGGGTAATTGGAGTGAGCGAATGACCCCCAATCCGGTATATCAGGAGGTGTACCAACTGGCGGAGGCCTTTAATTACCTTGTGGATACGGTAGAAGAGTCCACCAAAGCCTTACAGGAAGAAAAAGCCTCCGTGGAGCAGCGCGTTGAAGAAGCCGTGCGGGAAAGCGAAAAACAGCAGCAATATTTGCAGGAAAATGCGGAAAAAATGCTGGAAGCCATGAACCGCTTTACCAGTGGCGATTTGAAGGTTGCGTTACCGGAAGATGTAGATGGCGTAATGGGGGAACTGTTCCGTGGTTTTAATCATTCTGTTTCCCGGTTTCGGATGTTGATAGAAAAATTGATGGAAGTGGTGAACCAGACACTGGGTTCCGCCAGCCAGATCCGCAATTACAGCGAAGAAATTGCCCGCAGTGCCCAGGAGCAATCCGCCCAGGCAAATGATGTGGCTGCCGCTGTGGAAGAAATGACCCAGACCATTACCCAGAATTCGCAGAACGCAGCCCGAACGGCAGAAATTGCTTCAGAAAACGGGGTCATTGCTCAGGAAGGGCAGCAAATTGTGGAGCAAACCATTGAAAAGATGAGCGAAATTGCAGCCGTGGTGGAACAATCCAGTAAAACGGTGGCCAAGTTGGGTGAGTCCAGTTCGCAAATTGGTGAAATTATTTCCGTTATCAATGAAATTGCAGAGCAAACGAACCTGCTGGCACTAAATGCAGCGATTGAAGCGGCCCGTGCCGGAGAACAGGGCAAGGGATTTGCCGTAGTAGCGGA
Source organism: bacterium (assembly GCA_015494485.1). GTDB lineage: Bacteria > Calditrichota > Calditrichia > RBG-13-44-9 > J042 > WGBF01. Next base: position 1,146 of record WGBF01000553.1, read on the forward strand.
TGAAGTGCGAAAACTGGCGGAACGCACCACCGAAGCCACAAAGCGCATAGCCAATATGATTGAGTCCATTCAGAATGAAACGGAACAGGCGGTGGTGGCCATGAGCAAAGGTACCGAGCACACGGCCGCCGGAATGGAACATGCGGAAAAAGCCAAAGTGGCGTTGAACAAAATTGTGAAAAGTGCGGAAGACCTGGTGAATAATATGAATCAGATTGCGACTGCCAGCAAAGAACAAACGTCCGCCAGTGAAGTCATTTCCCGAAACGTGGAAGGCATTTCTTCCCTGTCGGCTCAAACAGCAAATGGCATTGCCGAAATTGTGCATGCAGCGGATGAATTGAACCAGATTACCAATCAGCTACAGGAAATTATGTTCGAATTCAATCGTTCTTCTATTCAATCACCTTCGTTTACACGGCCTGCCAGCCCTCAAACTTCTCCGGCAGAGCCGCCTGTATCGCCGAACGACATTCCCGAGTCGTCGGAAACCTCTACCACGGCGTTTGCCGACCTGGAAGGGTTATTTGGCATTGATGAACCGGATGGGGAAAACTTGAACGGAAATGGGAATGGCGTAACAGGCAACAACGGTAATGGCAAACATTATTCGCTGGATTAAAAATATCCAATCCAACGGTGTTTCCGGAGAGCTGCCCCCGCAAAGGGCAGCTCTCTTTGTGTTTAAAATACCGCTGGGTGTTGTGTTTTTCAACAATTCGGATTGGGAGGGTGTAAAAGCACAATGGGGTAATTTTAATATAAATAAGGAGATAGAAAATCATCCGTACGGTGGGCTTTTGTGGTATTAAATTTGCAAGATAAAGAGTGTATGTAATTATCAGGGAAGAATAGCCCTGGTGTAACGATAGGGACGTCGGATAAAAGGGGCAGTATATGGAAAATCGTTCATTTTTGTCTCCGGTTGCTGAGGAATCGGAAGACCTCTCCTGGCAGCAATTCTTAACATTCCTTCGCAGTCGGCTCAATGTCATTTCCACCTCATTGTACCTGTTGGAGAGCAGTTTAGCACCGGGTGAGGTGTCTCCGAAAAAGTACATCCACAAGATTAATGAAGAGATAGAAACCATCCGCCAGATATTAAACAAAACGTAGGACGGTGTATGACAGAAAAAGATTTAAATATTCTTGTGGTTGAAGACGAAAAACTCATCCGGGAGATATTCCAGCAGGCGCTGGAAAATTGGGGATTTACCGTTTATGTGGCGGAAGAGGGAACTCAGGCCATTCAGATCCTCCGGGAAACCTCCATTCATATTGTGATTACCGATTTGAATATGCCCAATATGGATGGAATGACGTTACTGCACAAAATTAAAGATAACTGGCCTTACATTGAAGTCATTGTGGTTACCGGCCATGCCACCATTGAATCGGCTATTGAAGCCATGAAACACGGGGCATTTGATTTTATTTTAAAACCGGTCAATTTTGAACAGGTGCGCATTACCCTGAAACGCTGTTTTCAGAAAATAAAGGCCGAATCGGAAAATGCAGAACTGCGCGAAATCAACGCCCGGCTGAAGGAGCTGAATGAATTAAAGGACAAATTCCTTTCCATTACCAATCACGAAATTCGAACCCCGGTAACCATCATTAAAGGGTACCTGGAAATTTTATCCACCATGGTGCCGGGTGACGATCCCGAAGTGAAGGAAATTTTTTCGATTCTGAAAAATACGTCTGAGGAATTGGTTTCCAGTCTGGATCGCATGCATTTATTATCCCGTCTGCAGCAGGGGGAAATGTTATCCATTCAACAATTGGTGGATGTCCGCGAAATTGCCCGGGGTGTGTATGAGGAAATGTTTCGACTGTTTAAATTTCGAAATATTGAGCTGCATTTGCGGTT
>WGBF01000554.1 GCA_015494485.1 bacterium
GCCGATTTGTACTTGATGGACGAACCGTTCCAGCAAGTGGATGCCACCACCGAACATGCCATTGTAAACATCCTGAAAGAGTTAAAAAAAGAGCAAAAGACAGTGGTGGTGGTGCATCACGACCTGCAAACCATTCGGGAGTATTTTGACTGGGTCACCTTACTGAACGTTCGCAAAATTGCCTGCGGCCCTGTGGATTCGGTCTTCACGGAAGAGAATTTGCGCCTCACGTATGGCGGACACATTCCGGTTTTTCAAAACGCAATGATCAACGGACAGTAGCAATGGACATCTGGGGATTATTTACAGATTACACCATTCGGAATGTAACGCTGGGTTCTGCCATTCTGGGGCTGGTTAGCGGTGGTTTAAGTACCTTTGCCGTTTTGCGGCGGCAAAGTTTGCTGGGGGATGCCATTTCGCACGCCGCACTGCCGGGCATTGGGCTGGCATTTTTGTTCACGCACAATAAAGAACTCATGATTTTACTGGCGGGAGCGTTTGTTGCCGGCTGGATTGGCACCGGCTTAATGACCCTCATTATTCGTCATTCCCGGTTAAAAGAAGATACGGCCCTGGCGCTGGTGCTCTCCGTGTTTTTCGGTTTTGGAATTGTGGTACTCACCCACATTCAAAAATTACCAATTGCCAGTCAAGCAGGGCTGGAATCCTTTTTATTTGGTCAGGCCGCGTCACTGGTGGCTTCCGATGTTCGGTTGTTTACCCTAATCAGTCTTATTGTTTTCGCCTTAATTGCCTTATTCTGGAAAGAATTTAAACTCCTCACATTAGACCCGGATTTTACCCAGACTCAGGGGTATCCCATCTGGTTTCTGGACACGCTGTTAACCACCTTGCTGGTTGTGGCCATTGTGATTGGCCTGCAAACGGTGGGGGTGGTATTAATGAGCGCCATGATTGTTGCACCCGGTGCCTCCGCCCGGCAATGGACAGACCGAATGGGCATTATGTTTTTTCTGTCCGGATTTTTTGGTTTACTGGCCGGAACTGCCGGTGCTTTAACCAGCAGTTTTGTGGAAAAATTACCCACCGGGCCCACGATTGTGGTTTATCTTTCCGTCATCGTGGCAGTTTCCGTTCTGTTTGCCCCGCATCGGGGATTGGTGGCGGGATGGATTCGTCGCCGTACCGCCAATGTGGAAATTTTTAAATACACCGTGCTGCTGGCGTTATACGATTTATCCCGTCATCACCCGGACGAACGTCACGGACATTCCGAAAAGGTTATTGAAAAAACCCTGCCCGCAGAGGTTGATGTCCATAAAATACTTCAGGCCCTGGAGACGGAACATCTTATCCAACGCGTAAACCACAATCACTGGATTATTACCGCGGAAGGCTTGCAGAAAATAAATCAATTAAACAGCGAACACGTGAACCATGACTGAACTGCAACTGGACATTCAAATTTTAGCCATTGTTGTGGCTGCTGCCTGCGCCCTGCCGGGTGTGTTTCTGGTACTTCGTAAAATGTCCATGATGAGCGACGCCATCAGCCACGCAATTTTATTTGGTATCGTCATCGCCTTTTTTATTGTGGAAGACCTCTCCTCCCCGTTTCTGGTGGCAGGTGCAGCGTTAACCGGTCTCTTTACCGTCTGGGTGGTGGAACTATTCAACAAAAGTCAGCGGGTACACGAAGATGCCGCCATCGGGTTGGTTTTCCCGTTGTTGTTCAGCATTGGTGTTATCCTCATTTCCCGTTATGCCGGGCAGGTCCATCTGGATGTGGACGCCGTATTGCTGGGTGAAATTGCCTTTGCACCGTTTCAACGCATTATTATTGGGGGATGGGACCTGGGACCGGTTGCCACGTGGGAAATGCTGGGCATCCTTGCTTTAAATGCGTTGTTTGTTGTATTGTTTTACAAAGAATTGAAAATTGCCACATTTGACCCAGCTCTGGCTGCTACCCTGGGATTCTCACCGGTAATTTTACACTACGCACTAATGACCATGGTCAGCTTTACCGCCGTGGGGGCATTTAGCGCAGTGGGGTCGATTCTGGTGGTGGCGTTAATGGTGGGTCCACCCGCCACGGCATTTCTTTTAACCCAACGGCTCTCCACCATGATTCTCCTCAGTGTGGGCATTGGTAGCGGAAACAGCATTTTAGGTTACTGGTTTGCTCACTGGCTGGACGTCTCCATTGCCGGTGCCATTGCCACTTTAATAGGGCTGGTATTCTTTGTGACCTTTTTGTTTTCCCCGCAGGAGGGATTGGTATTCCAAATGTGGCGACGTCGGCATCAGCGCCAGGAATTTTTCATTGATATGGTGCTGGTTCACCTGCTACACCATCGGAATACGCCGGAAGAACCCGAAGAATGCCATCCCGGTCACATTGCCCAGCATTTAAACTGGGATACCGACACGGTAGAAAAGATTTTGCACAAAGCCACCCACCGCCATCTTATTCAAATTCAGGGCGACCTGCTCCGCTTAACCCCGGACGGTGAAGCCCGTGCCCGGCAGCGCCTGGTGGAATAATTTTCCGGATTGTTTTATTCCACCGAACCAATTCAAGAAATCCAAAAGCGCGCACTCGCGGGAACAAAAGGAAGGCGGAATGCCGTCCGGCAGTTTTCCAGGCAGGGCTCTATCTTCCCTTCACCGGGTTGTGTGCCCTGTGGGTATTTTGCAGGCACCTGTGGTGTTATTTACCACTTTTCCCCAAACCGCAACAAGCGGGTAATGGTAAAGCCCAGATGCAAATCCGAAAAGGCCTCAATCCGCCGATCTACACCGGAAAGATACTGTGCGCTGTTGATTCGGGTGGAGTTGGTCAAAAATATTTTAAAGAAATGTCCCCCCGTTTCCGTCTCAAACCCAACCGCAAACGCTGTCGCGCCTTCACTGCGATATCCCCGTACCACTGAATTCACCTCCGC
>WGBF01000555.1 GCA_015494485.1 bacterium
ATAAACATTTCGGTTTTGTCCACATTAATAAAATAGCCCCCACGCGTTTCCTGATGCACATCGCCAATGATGATTTCCCCTACACGGGACTTGTACTCTTCGTAAATTTTAAACCGCTCATGTTCCCGAATGCGCTGCATCAACGATTGCTTGGCAATGTTAATCAAACGTCGCCCGAAATCTTCCGGGTTAAAAATCTCCACCACGGTTTCCCCAATTTCCACATCCGGGTCCGTTTTCCGGGCATCTTCCAGAGAAATTTCCCGATCGGGATCTTTTACTTCTTCCACAACCTCTTTTTCGATGTAAATTTCCAGGTCCCCGCGGTCCACATTGACGATCACATCAAATTCAGCTTCCTCGCCAAATTTCTTTCTCATCAATTGCACAAAAATATCTTCCAGAATATCGCGTAAATCTTCTTTGCTAATACGCTTTTCTTTTGCGATTTCAGTTGCTGCGGCAATAATCTGACTTCTCATAATATTCCATCACCTCCATTACTGGATATTACCAACGTATTTCGACTTTGGCCTCCCGGATGGCAGAAAACGGGATGGTTTTGGTTTCCTTCCCCACATTTAACACGATGTGATCCTCTGCCACCGCTTCCAGCAGGCCAACAATATTTTTTTTACCTTCGCTTTCCAAAAGCTTAATTTTTAAATACCGACCGATATTTTTCCGAAACTGCCAGGGCCGGGTTAACGGTCGGCTAATCCCCGGCGACGAAACTTCCAGACGAAAGGAACCCGGAATCAGTTCTTCGTGCACGTCCAGAAGCTCGCTAATTTCCCGTGTCAGTGCCGTAATTTCCGCTAAGGTAATGCCCGTTTCCGTGTCCGCATAAATGGTTAGCACGCGATTGTTCCGATGTCCACGCAGCTCAATATCCACCAGGTGCAGGTATTGTTCATCAAACAACGGGGAGATCAGCTCCCGCACTTTTTCAATTATTTCTTCTACCGATTCCATCCCATTCACTTTCGCGGGTATATAACAAAAAAGTGGGTTCGAAAACCCACTTTCCAGACCGCAAATATACAGGTTCCGTCAATTGAAAGCAAGTCTTTTACGATAAAGGGAGAGGGCAGGTTCCTCAATCCAGCAGCGCAGCCGCCAGCAGGGGAATCATGATTTCGTGGTGTCCGACAAAATAATACCCTTTTCCGCCATTTAAGGTAGGGCGATGCTTCACGTTTTCCGAGGGACGGTAATGCCGAATCATGTCAAACACCGCGGTGTAAAAGCCGTAGGCCGGATATCCCAGATTCCGCACCACGGTTAATGCTTTTAAAAATACCTCCGGCATAATCACCGCCGACCCCACGTTTAACACAATAGCCCCTTCCGAGAGCTTTGATAACGAATGGGCAAATATGCGGAAATCAATCAGTGCTTTTTCACCAAAGGCGGCACCGTCCAGATTGGGGTGTTGATGAATAATTTCCGTACCCAGCGCCGGATGAATGGAGATGGGAACATTCAGTTCCACGCAGGTGGCCAGAAGACTCAGGTGCTTGTTGGGCGCTTTTTCGGCAAGGAGGCGTTCGCCCACCACTTCGCCATAGCCCTTGTCGTTCCCTTTATTGGCCGCCAAGGCGCCGTTGATAAACTCGGCCGTTTCCCGCGCCATTCCGAAGGAACCATCCTGCAATGCGGTGGCCACATCCTCGCTGGTAATGCCCCACATGGCAATTTCCACATCGTGGATTACCCCGGCGCCGTTCATTGCCAGATGCCGGATAATCCCCCGCCGCAGAAGCTCAATGATGATTGGGTTTAACCCCACCTTGATGACGTGAGCCCCCATCATCCACACCACCATGTTATCCGCTTGAATGGCCTGGCGGAAATGGCCCACAAATTCCTTAAAATCCGCTGCAACCAGGATATTGGGCAACCGTTCCACAAAATCCCGAATCGTCGTGCCCGAATGCGACACAGCCGCGAAATCGTCCGTTTTTACTTTACTAAACCGCTCTTTGATACTGTAGGTACGAATCCCCTCAAATGACAATTGCGAATAACGGCTCATGAGAAAAACCCTTTCATTATTTAATTTTAGAAGGCAGGGGGCCGTTTAGTCCTTCATATCGAATCAGTTCGGTAGAAATGGATCCAATCAGCACTTTGGACTTCATCAATACTGGCATTTTCCGTTCATCATCCGTTAACCAAATCCAGATTCGCCCTTTTTGTTTGAACAATGCCTCCCCGCGCAATTGCGGTTCCACTTTAATTGTCCGAAAAGTGCCCGCTTTTACTTTTTTAATTTCGCGCTTTAGCACCAGCACTTTCAGAGGGTAGTTCTTTTCGTGGTCATTGCTCACCAGATAAATGGGCTCCCCAGGTTCCAGGCGCTGGGTTCGCACATAGTAGAATGCTCCCAGCACATCCAGAACGTATTTGGGGATTGGCACCACCATTTCCTTCTTTTCCCGGATACGCAGGGGTTCGTCATTCTCGTAGCGAATGGAGCGAATATACGCCTTGCCCATCAACTGGTCATAATTCACAAACAAATCAAATTTGTAACTGCCTTCCCGTAACTTTTTGGTGAACTGCCAGGAAAAAAATCCCCGTTTGTCCACAATGGATTCCACCGTGTCCCGCACTTTAAACACCAGATCGAACCCTTTGGTGGAACGCGCCAGACTGACAAGGCGATAGGCCGGGAAGCTGTCCCGCACGGTTACCTCCTCCGGAACCGCCATGGTGGCGTAACCGGCTTTAATAAAGCCGTAGCGGATTACAAAGGAGAGTTTTTCCCCCACATCGAAGGCCGTATTGGGCACCACCCGATCCAGAACTCGGGGAAGCGAATCGGTTGACAGGGTGTCCCGGGGAGCGGGGACGGGGATATTGCCACTGTCATCCCCCTGAAACCAATACCCCACAACCAGCGAAGTGAGCAGCAATCCAGTGAAAAACGGCTTTAACACACGAACCTCGGTTTATTTTTCAGGGAAGATAAAAATAATATACGGATTCCGGGCAAACTATGGGGAAAATAAAAAACGGGCCTCCTGCCCGCAAATACCCCAAATCCTTATGATGAGTGATTTAAAATCTGGTCTTTCAACTGCAGCACGGAATCTTTTAACAGGGGATTGTTTTTCAGGGCTTCGTCAATTTTGTTGCAGGCGTACAACACCGACGCATGGGTTCTGTTATTGAAATGGTAACCAATTCGTGTCAGAGGCTCGCTGGTTAAATGGCGCACCAGGTACATGGCCACCTGCCGGGCCATTTGAATTTCCCGTTTCCGGGAATTGCCCAACAATACATCCACCGGCACATTAAAATACAGTGCCACCTCGTTTACAATTTTTTCGATGGTCAAGGCTTCGGGGCGGGGATACAACACCTCCCGGCTCCCATTCCAATCCGGAAACATTTGCGCCACAATGGCTTTCAGACGTTCCATTTCCAGCGGTCGCCCCAGAAGGGAAATTTGCGCCACCACCCGCACCATAGTAG
>WGBF01000556.1 GCA_015494485.1 bacterium
GGGGTGGAGAGCACCAGCTCCAGAGCATCGGGATCACTGTAGGCGGGATATTGCTCAACCCGCGCCGTGGCCAGTATAAACAATCGCACAGAATCAACCGAAATGGTCTCCTGTTTCCACAGCGATTTTTGGGGTGAGTAGGCAATTTCATTGTAAAATTTATACAGATGTACGAATCCATCCGGGGACATGGCGGATACCGGAACCTCTCCCTGGCGGATTTCCACAAAATCCATTACGAATTCATTTTCCCCTTCCCAGCTCTGCCGGTATTTATTGCCGTAATAATCCCGCACATGATTATCCACCCAGAAATGAACTGCCATTGGCAGTTGCGGAATGACCGTGGTGGTTTCAAACACCAGGGAATCATCTACCCACATTCGCACCGCATTTTTGCTCAAGTAAATGGTGTACAGATGCCATTCCATGTTATCGACATCCGGCAAATCCTGAAATGCAATCAAGCTATTGGCCTTCTGCCCGGTAATGGCACGCCACCAGGTGTTCAGGCTGCCGCTCTGGGAGTCCAATTGCTCCATAAACCAGGCCATATCATAAAATTTGCCTGGTTCGGGATTTTCCGTGTACCACAATCCCCATCCCCAGGAACCCGGCTTTTTCCCCGTGGTGCCCCGTACCCGCATGCGCATCCACATTGGCGTATCCCCAATCTGGAAAATATTTTGATAGTGCATTAACTCCACATTGCAGTATTCTGAAAGGACAGGATTAACCAGATTGGCAGACACGTATCCGTTTTTTACCTGGGGCGGAGAAACCGGGCCGTCATTTCGGTACCACCACCATTTGTGGGTCGTGTTAAAATCATCCCGGAGTAAATATTTCTGCGCAATACCCGTTTCCGGAACGAAAAGGGCAAAAAGCAGCACGATTCCCATAGAACGAATGTATGGGCGAATGTTCATATCATCTCACGGTATTAATACCATTTTACGGGTAGCAGTAAAGCCATCGGCTTTGATGGTGTAAAAATAGATCCCTGCCGGGGCTTTCCCCCCGGTTTCCAGCCGGCCATCCCATTGCACCTGATGCGTTCCAGCAGAAAGCACATCATCGAGCAATTCCCGCACCAGTCGTCCGTTTAAATCATAAATCATAACCGTCACGCGGCTTTGTTGAGGCAATGTAAACGGAATGGTGGTCGATGGATTAAACGGATTGGGATAGTTTTGAAACACCTGAAATTCCTTGGGCACCGTGGCCGTAAACTGAACCCATATCGGATTATGAAAGGTTTGCTTGCCGGAAACACTGACATCGGCCAGCTGATACCAGTATCCGTTTCCCGGCTCCACGAATTCATCCCGGTAAGTGTAGGTACGGGGTTCGTTGCTGTTGCCTGCCCCTTCGATCATCGCCAGATTTATCCGGCGAAACGCCTGAGCTTCCGGCATCCGGGATGAATCCCCTTCGGCGCGATAAATGTAAAATCCAACGTTGTCTACCTCCGAAGCGGTAGTCCACTGCAATTCTATTCCCCCGGCTGTCACATTCGCGCTGAACTGCTGCAATGTTACGGGCAACGGGTTATCGTTTTCGGCAAAAATAATCACCCGATAGAGCGTTGGGGTATTGTTGGCGTAAAACGTCAGGGTATGGGAACCCGCCGCCAGCGTTTCATGCAACAGGACGGTTTTAACCTCTCCAAAATCCCGATTTCCATACCAGCTGCTATCGGTTTGCCAGCCGTAATCAGTACCGTCCAGCACCATTCGCAAATCATCATCCTGGTCATCAAAAATATTTTGGTTACCATCACCAGGTCCCCGATATGCCCACCCATCGTTTTCGTCCGCTTCTGCCACGACATAAATCGCTACTTCCCCACCCTGGGGCACATTAAACGGGATGGAGATCCACTCCAGATTATTACTTCCTGCCGGCGCGGTTTGATTAATTACACTATCCAGAATGACACCCCCGGATTGGGCATTTAACACAACCACATCATACAGCAATGGCGTTGTGGTATTATAAAACTGGATGGTGTGACTTCCCGAGTTCATGGACGTATCAATTCGCACGATTTTAGGGGTTGCCTGCTGAACATCACCATCCCATCCGTAGGTAGCGGTGCCATAATTCGTGCCATCTATTACCATTCGCAATTTGTCTGCGGTATCATACCCATCGTATTCTTCGGCTTTGGCAGTTGCTAAAATAACGGTAGTCCCGCCATTTGTGGTAAATGAGTACGATTTCCACAATTGGTCTGTGCCGCCATTGTACGCAATTTCGTTTACGTATTCCCGCAGGCTTACAATTCCCGATGCCGGCTGGGAATATCCATATTGAATGGTGGCACCGTAAATGATTTCAATAAAATCGGTAACCATTTCATTGGTCGCCGTTAATGAATCCCATTGCGTGCCGTGCCGGGGTTGGGCATCAATGGAAAACTGATCATTACCCAAATCGGTGGAGTGGTACACCAGATTGTCAATCCAGTGATGATAATCGTAATACTCATCCGGCAAATAGGTGGTGGAAGTTAACACAATTGATCCATCTATCAAAAAATCCACCCGGTTATTGCCGTATTTGTAAATTTCATATAGATGCCAGTCGGGCAAAAGGGCGTAATCCAGGTCCACACTATCATGGCGGGAATAATACAACCCGTTGGCTTTTTCTGCCCGCCACCACGTATCCTGATCGCGGTATGGAGATGTATCCACCTCCCGGGCCTGCATAAACCACATTTGCTCCAGCACTGTAATAGGCTCCCCTTCCTTATACCACCATCCAAATCCCCTGCTACCCGGTTGATGGTCGGTTAAAAACCGAACCCGCATTTTTAAATACAGGGTATCCCCGGGTGCGTATAACGCATCGATGGTGGCAGACTCAATGCCTACATTATTCATGCTGTCAGCTAAAAAATTTCCGGTGTTTCCAAAATATTCCGGAGCAATCAATTTGTGATACATATATCCATTGTTGAACGTGGGGGGTGACTGATAATTGTGCCCCAATGGTTCATTGTGGAGCTCCCACCAGGAATGCTGGTATTCCAGATCATCCCGCTGTAAATAGGGAATAACGCGAACCTGAGACATTACCAGTGAAACAAAACCAAAATTTACCAGAATAAGTGCGGTGAACAATATCCGGAGGGCAAAACGGGATGGTGATGTCATGGTCACTCCTTTATGGCCTTCAATTGTTCCTTCCATGAAGCAATAATGCTTTTTAGTTTTTCAATACGAAAAACCTGATAAAGTGCTACTAATATAAATAAAAACCCTCCATAAAAAAAATTTTTCGGAATTAATATCAACACCAGGGTAAAGGGCAACAGGACATGTGGAAAGGCCAGATGAACAAACTGAAATACATCCCGGGTGTGCGGTTTAAACGGATTAATTTGGTCTATAACGCCTTTGTAGCGGATATCCATTATCCAGGACAATACAAATACAATAATGAAAACGGCCATCAGAAAATGGATCAATGGGATTCCCACAAATGTAACAGTATTGAATCGGACATATATTAATGCCATAACTATCAGCAAACTGATACGCTCATAGCGCAATATCATGCGATAATATTTTTCCAGCCGCTGGATTCCCATTGCAACGGCTGAGGTGCGTGTTCCTGTTTTGAGATCATTGAAATAATCCTGAATTTGATGATTGGCATCCGACGCAAAGCCTTTGGCCAGAATGTAATTGAGCAAAACAACTACATCCGGCATGCGCCAGAAACGAAACGCTGCAAAAACAATTAACGCCGGAATAACTCGCTGGGCCAACACCACCAGCACAAGCCCCAACTTCCCTCTTTCCTTGAAGCGCAACGGTGGAAGGGAATAAAAGGTGGCAATAAACACCCAGATTCCCCACAAAAGTAAAAACACCCTTTCCTTCCAGAAGGGAAGGGCAAATATCGCACTGAAACCAAAAACAATGAGCAACACCCAAATGGCCCGGGCGGTGGAATCTTCCGCAAAGGTGTTGGATTTTCCGTGCTGCCGGTCCAGTTCCCGATCCGCAAAATCGTTAATCAAATACCCAAAGGTTGTAGACAATAAACTGAACCCAATAAAGCAAAGGGTCTTTAAAATAAATGCATTGGAATAATCCGGAACGACAAGGGCAATGTAAAAAAACAGGAAAATGTTTTCGATGATAGAATTATAGTAAAACAGCGCCCAGTTTCGCCATCCAAGATACTTTTGAATAAATTTAAAAAGGCGTTTTTTCATAATTAGTGAACAATCATCAGGTTGTACATTTCCGCATTACCCTCGATGTGGGCTTCCAAGGTATGGGTGCCTTCCGCAAGGTGTTTGCGGATAAGCAGAACACCCCCATTTCCAAACACCCGGTTCCCACAAATTGCTGATGAGAGCTTTTGCCCATCCAGATAGAACCAAACATCCCCATCCGCAGCTTCATCCCGACTTTCGGGCTGCACATGATTCCAGCCCGGATTTTCCCGGGCATTTCCGGAGATATAAATCACCACGTTTCCTTCTTTTTCCAATGAAAAGACAAATCGGTGTTTTGACCGGGCATCAAACTGGCGTTGGTGTACCAGAACCGTATCGGGCTCCAGAATGGTCACATCTCTTAAGAAAGGCGTTTGGGTGGCATACAGCGCCATGTGATGTTTGCCGGAAGGAATAGCAATTTGCGCCGCCAGCGACGCCATGCGGTCCCGAAATTCTTCTCCACCGGCCTGAAGCACGGGTGTGGGATCGTTATCCACAACCAGTTGTACGGCATCGGCCGGAGCGAATTGCTGGTAATCTTCCAGGCGAACGGTAGTAAAAATCCATACTTTCTTCCCCCGGGAAACAAAAGGAATGGTTTTCCAGCGTTGGCGGGTGCTACCATTGCCAAATTCGGCATATTGCTGGTGAAAAATAACCGGCCCTTCATTCACCACAGGCACAGAGAGGTTTTGAGTAGTTTTAATCTTGATGTAATCAATTACCAAAGCGCTGAGACCTTTCCACCCGGCAAATTGTACCCCTTTCCGCGTATACACACCGTTGTCAATCCAGCAATGAAACGACAACCCTTCTACCGGAAAATAGGGGGCATCCAGTACCAGGTTTCCATCGACATAAAAGCGGGTGTGCCGCTGCTTGCGGTCCCGCACAATTCGATAGGTATGCCATTCATTATCTGCAAGAGGAACGGTGGTCTCCGCTCTTCCTTTATCGGAAATCACGCCGGCTTTCTGCCAGGTTAATCTGGGCTCACGGAAGGGTCCCATTTGTTCCATGAACCAGGCCAGAGAAGACGGCCGTCCGGCAACGCGCATCCGCCAGAACCCCCATCCCCGACTGCCGGGTTTCATGGGGGTTAACACTTTTAACCGAATCTCCGCTTCCAGCCAATTCAACCGTTTTTTGTAAATTCCCTGCCGTTCCGAAATCCCTACATCGCACATTCGCCCGGCATCCGGATCCTTTAGCTGAAAATACAAAAACCCCTCTCCATTGCGGAACGCGTCTTTATCCAATTTTACGGTCCCGATGCTCCGATAATCCCACCAGGAATGCGGATACTGGAAATCATCAATTTTTAGCGGTAATACAGCCTTTTGGGCCCAGAGCGTGGCAGCTAAAACCAGCCACCATAGCACGACCAATTTCATCCAGCTATTTCCACCTTGCGTTATTTTTCAACATGGAACCACCGCGTGGCATATCCCGGTACATCGATAACCCCGGTGGTATCAATTCCCGGCAGTGCTTTTTCCAGCTGAAATAATTGCCGGTACACCACATTATAGCGCGTATCCCGCGGAGATTCGATCATCAAATACGCTATTGCATTTTTTCCAATGTACTGCAATAACGGTTGAAGCGAATCCACCCAGGGCAGGCGAAAAAGAATCCAATTATTGTAAAACGCATGCATTGGACGGCTGGTGATCACTTTCTCCCCCGGAGGAATAATCGTTGCCAGGGCACGGGTAACCTGGTATAATCGCGATTCATTTTTCAGGCTTTGAATTCGGTTCCGCATATCCGGTAACACGGCGAAAATTAAGATAAAAATTAACATGTAATTTGCGCCGGGAATACGCCATCTGGAGGTTGCGACGCGTTCTTCCACGACAGCAAATCCCCGGGCAATCCAGAAAATGGACAGATACCCCCACCCGATTAAAAATCGCGGTTCTACATGACTGATAAGAAAATAAGAAAAAGGCACCGCCCAGGAGAGAATCATCAAGTGAGCCGAATACACCGCTTTTTTTCGGATTCCTGAGGCAATGCCAATGAGAAGAAAAATCCCCAGCGCCAGGGGCACTACTGAACGCCGATAAAATAACCACAGGATATTGTAAACATTTTGCCGCACCAGCTGCGGTAATAAACGTTTGCGATTTACATTGACCTCCCTGCGGACAGCAGGGGACTGGTTTTTGACTACCTGAGTAAATAGCGCATACGCCAGAATTTGGGTATTTGTTGAATCCAGGGCATAATACACTTTTCGCTGACGAATTTCTTCACTCTCCACAAGGAATTGGGGGTCTTCTGCAGCTTTTTGCTGAAATATGAGTTTGTGGGTGGCAGTGAACTTCATTTTAGGAATCCAAACCCAGCTGCCCAAATGTGCAGAGGTCCAGGCTGCGTATCCCACAATAACCGCGACCGCTATCGACAGAAAGATAGCAGTATCCAAACCTTTTTTCTTACGGAACGATTGAATAAAAACCCCAGCGCCCAGCACCACAAAAATCAAAATGCCTTCCATACGGGTTAAATAGGCAAACCCTGCTGCCAGGGATGCCCACAGTACGTCCCGCCATGTCCCCTTTTGCCAATACCGAAGAAAAAAATAAAATCCTGCTACGGCAAAAAATAAGAACGTCATTTCGCTTAAAAATTTTACGGAATACCGCAGCAGGAAGGGATGAATTGCCGTCAACACAGCCGCATACCAGCCGCTCCGGGAGCCAAAAAGTCGTCTGGCAATCAAAAAGGAGAATACAATCAGCAGGGAACCCAGCACTACGCTTACAAGGCGACCGGCCAGGGTTCTGGGCACGACATAACGCATGGCGGCAATAAGCGTTGGAAACACCGGGGGCTGAATAATTGCCGGATAGCCCGGAATATTCAGTATGCCGTATTGGTGCTTCTGAAACAGGTGTTCACCAATCTGGGCATAGTACACCC
>WGBF01000557.1 GCA_015494485.1 bacterium
ATACCTATCAATGGATAAGGTGCAAATTAAATTTTATCAGCTAACGAATGATTTACCGGCAAAAAAGGAAGCATGGGCGAATCCTGTATTGAAAAATGACTCTTTGATGAAAGCTTTTTATATTCAATTTCAACATGTGAAAAGCACCCCAAAAGTACCCGAATGGGAACAAATCGTTTTTTCAAAATTGCAGGAATACAATGAATTAATGGCACGTGGGATTTTATCCCCCGGAGACGCTTTAAAAAAGCTGGACCAGGATGTAAACAACATTTTGTCAAAAAGACGCTGGCTGATTTCAAGGAAAAAAAACGAAGGGAATCCGCTTGATTCATAAATGGGTATCTCCATATCAATTATTTTTAGCACCGGCATTGACCGCTATTTTTACGTTCTTTTTTATCCCGGTTTTGGCTGCTTTTTTAATAAGTTTTACGGACTTTGATATTTATGGCCTTGCCGACATCTCCACCGTCCGCTTTGTAGCGCTGGATAATTACGTCAAGTTATTCCGGGACCCCCTTTTCTGGCAGGCATTAAAAAATACATTTTATTTTGTATTAATCGCCGGACCCTTAAATGTTGGCATCTCCCTTGGTGCTGCAGTGTTGCTGAACTCCAGATTGGTTAAACTGAAATCCCTGTTTCGCCTGAATTATTTTTTGCCTGTTATTACCACGCTGGTAGCGATCTCTATTGTCTGGCAATTCATTTACCATCCCAGATTTGGCATTTTGAATTATATTCTGCATATCGTCGGAATTCGCCCCATAGACTGGCTGGGGGATCCGGTTTGGGCGATGCCGGCTATCATCATAATGGCTGTCTGGAAAAATTTCGGCTACAATATGATTATTTTTATTGCCGGGCTTCAGAATATTCCGCAATCGTTATACGAGGCGGCTTCTATTGAAGGGGCAAGCAGTTTGCAGCGTTTTTGGTATATCACCTTACCCATGCTTGCCCCTACTACGTTGTTTGTCAGTATTATTACGATGATTGGCTTCTTTCAATTGTTTACGGAACCTTACATCATGACCCAGGGAGGCCCGCTTAATAGAACATTAAGCATCGTCCTTTATATGTACCGTGAAGGATTTCAGTGGTGGCATATTGGGTATGCTTCCTCAATTGCATTTGTGTTATTTTTCATCATTTTCTTGTTTACCCTGATTCAGTTAAAATTTCAAAAGGATTCTAAATGAAGTTCAAGAGCCTCATATTGCATTTATTTTTAATCATTACCGGCTTGTTAACCTTTTTGCCGTTTTGGTGGATGGTAATGGCTTCATTCATGCCGGAGGGGCAGGCATCGGTTTACCCCCCGCGTTTCTTTCCCAATCCATTTACACTCGTTCAGTACAAATTGTTGTTTCAACGACTTAATCTGGGGCGGGCATTTTTTAATAGTTTGTTCCTTGCAGTAACTGTCACCGGAATTTCTCTATTTTTTAATTCGATGGCCGGTTATGCTTTTGCCAAATACCGTTTTAAGGGAAAACACCAGTTGTTTAAGCTTCTGTTAAGTTCTATGATTATTCCCGCCCAGGTAACCATGTTGCCGTTATTTCTTATGTTAAAATCAATGGGGGTTATTAACACATATCTCGCCATCATAATTCCAGGACTGGCCAATATTTTCGGCATATTTTTAATCCGGCAGTACGCATTGGGTATTCCCAACAGCCTAATCGAAGCGGCACGGATTGATGGAGCCAGTGATTTTCAGATTTACTATAAAATTATTCTGCCCCTATGTAAACCGATTTTAATTACGTTAGGGTTATTAACCTTTCTGGGTGTATGGAATGACTTTATGTGGCCCTTAATTGTACTAACGGATTCCAATATGTATACCTTGCCGGTTGCTCTGGCCAATCTTATGGGAGAACATACCCGGGACCCTGAACTGATGATGGCAGGTTCAGTAATAACGGTACTGCCGGTAATTCTTCTTTTCCTCGCTTTACAGAAATTTTATATGTCGGGTATAATGATGAGCGGATTAAAAGAATAAATTATAGTTAACTTTTCAATTTTTACCAATTACATTAGAATGTAATCGTTTACATAGCAGGAGGATGATTTTGTCGGTAAACATTCACGAAATAGCCAGGCGTTGCAATGTGTCCATTGCTACCGTGTCCAGAGTTTTGAATAACAAAGGTCCGGTTAAACCCAGCACCCGCGAAAAAGTACTGCAGGTAGCCCGGGAAATGAATTACCGCCCCAATTCCTCTGCCAGGAGCTTGTCTACACGCAAAACGGATACCATTGGCGTAATTTTACCGGAATTGGTGGACGAATTTTTCATGAGCCTCATCCACGAATTGGATGAAGTGGCGCACAAATACGGAAAATACTTATTAATCTCTAGCTCCCATTCCAGCCGTAATGATATGGAAACAATTTATGAATTTATGGCCGGCGGTCGGGTTGATGGAATTATTATTATGGCCCCAAAGATTAATAAACAAATACAAAATATTTTAAAAAATAACATTCGCCCGGTTGTGTTGCTCAATTGCGATGTCCCTCATAATTATGCGGTAAGAATAAAAATTGATAATTATCATGGTGCCCGATCGGTAACAAAACATCTGATAGAGCACGGGTATAAACGAATTGCTATGGTAAAAGGACCTTCCGGAAATCAGGATGCAGAAAGCCGATGGAATGGTTTTATGCAGGAAATGGAAGCAAACGGGTTAGCCGTAAACGAAAAATTGATATTGGAGGGTGATTTTACTTTACGCTCCGGTTATTATGCTTTTCTCCGACTTCTGAACATGGATAGTACAGAAAAACCTGAAGCCATTTTTTTTGCGAATGATATGATGGCATTGGGTGCTTATCATGCTGCACATGTCTTAAAAATTAAATTCCCCGAAGATATAGCCGTCGTAGGCTTTGATGATATTTTTACCGGTCGGATTGTTCATCCGGGATTAACAACGGTTCATATGCCAATTTCAGAAATGGGACGAAAATCAATGGAATATTTAATCAAATTGATTGAAGGCGAAGAAGAATTAATCGGCCATGAAGAGGTATTGTCCACAGGACTGGTGATACGTGAATCATGTGGATGCACACAGAACTGGCTTCCAGGTGATATTTGAAAAGTTTTATAAACTTTAACCTAAAACAACAGGAATAATAGCGGATGACCCAGAAATTATTTCCAAACAAATATGGTTATTTCTCAAATGACGGAAAAGAATTTGTTATTACCAATCCGGAAACTCCGCGTCCCTGGGTAAATGTAATTTCCAATGGAGATTTTGGCGTCGTCATCAGCCAGGCCGGTGGCGGATTTTCCTGGAAAGAACACGTCAATCTGAACCGGTTAACCCGATGGTTTCAAGATTTAATTAAAGATGACTGGGGAAGATGGCTGTACTTAAGAGACGTGGAAACCAATGAATTTTATTCCCTCTCATATCAACCCGTACAGCATCCATTTAAATCTTATAAAGTTCGCCATGGGCTGGGATATTCTGTCTTTGAACAGGAGTTCGAAGAGGGCTGGCGGACCGAATGGACCATTTTTATTCCCAAAGATGCCCCTGTTGAAGTCTGGCGGGTTACAATTGAAAATCAAAGCAGCCGCAGGAAAGTAGTCAACCTCTCTTCATACCTGGAATGGAATCTGGGAGCTGCACCGGACATCAACCGTGAATTCCACAAATTATTTATTAATACCCGCTATAATAAACCACTAAATGCAATATTGGCTGAAAAGG
Source organism: bacterium (assembly GCA_015494485.1). GTDB lineage: Bacteria > Calditrichota > Calditrichia > RBG-13-44-9 > J042 > WGBF01. The sequence goes on from WGBF01000557.1 coordinate 3,747, forward strand.
TATTGTGGGAAGTTAAAAGCGAAAGAGGACATTGGAACACGGATTGGCCTTATGTCGGATTTCATTCGGTTAACATTCCCGAGGCACAATGGGATACCAGCAAAGATCAATTGATTGGCAGAAACGGTTCGTTTATGAATCCCAAAGGCATTCGTCATGGCCATTACTCCCAAAAAACAGGGCGTTTTGAGGATGCAGTGGCTTCCTTCAATGTCCACCTGGAATTGGCGCCCGGCGAAAAAAGAAATGTTATATTCTTAACAGGGATGCTTCCAAAGAAAGAATATGCCAGCCTTTCCTCATTGATCCAATCATTTCATCATGAAATCACGGTAAAAAACGCTTTACTTGAAATAAAGCAATTCTGGGAACAAATCGTTCAAAAATCATTCATCGAATCTCCGGATCCATCATTTGATACCCTGACCAATATCTGGTTAAAATATCAGGCAATATCCGGTCATATGTGGGCCAGAACAGGCTATTATCAGCAATCCGGAGCCTATGGTTTTCGGGATCAATTGCAAACATCTCAGGTCTGGAAATATATAAACGCCGCACATATGCGGGATCATTTAGTCTTAAATGCCCGTCATCAGTTTCAAAATGGCAAAGTTCTTCATTGGTGGCATCCGCTTACGGACGAAGGTCTGAAAACGGAAATGACTGACGATCTTCTCTGGTTGCCTTATATGGTTATTCGTTACCTGAAGGAAACCGCTGACTTTCAATTACTTCAGCACGAGGTTCCATTTTATGACGGAGGCAAAGCCACCCTTTTTGAGCATTGTACAAAAGCCATCGATGTGGTGTTCTCCCGATTCAGTAAAAGAGGATTGCCGTTGATTGGTGAGGGAGACTGGTGCGATGGATTTAATACCATGGGCCTGGACTGGAAAGGCGAAAGTGCCTGGTTGGGAATGTTTTTGTACACTATCCTCACAGAGTGGCTGGAACTATTAACCCGTCTGGATGCAAAACAATATCATGACGTTATTCATTTATACCAGAAAAAAGCGTTGAATTTGAAAGAAACTTTAAATACTCACGCCTGGAATGGTCAATGGTACATTGCAGCCACTAAAGACGATGGGACACCCATTGGCGATCCCTTTCAGGAAGAAGCAAAAATTTATTTAATGAGTCAAACCTGGGCTGTTATTTCCGGTATTGCTAATGAAGAACGAAAACAGCAAGTAATGGAAGCAATTCTTCAGCATCTTGAAGCCGATACGGGGCTGATGTTGCTTTATCCCGCTTTTACCAAACCCGACAAATATGTGGGGTATATTACCCGTTATGCACCGGGATTGCGAGAAAACGGAGGTGTTTACACCCATGCCGCTACATGGGGTGTAATGGCGCTGGCAATGGCAAAGCGCCCACACGATATGTACCGGATATTCTCCAAGTTAAATCCAATCCTCCAGGCCCACCGGGATGCCGATAAATACATGGCTGAACCGTATGTGTTACCTGGGAACAGCGATGGAAAAGATTCCCGTTATCATGGCCGGGCCGGATGGACCTGGTATACCGGGTCCGCAGGCTGGCTATTTACCATAGCACATGAATATATTGTTGGTGTGCGGCCTGACTACGATGGTTTAATCATCGATCCCTGTCTTCCCCCCGAATGGGATTCCATTAAGGTAAGACGGCCTTTTCGAAACGCGGTGTACAATATAATAATCCAGAATCCCAAACGGGTATGTGGGGGTGTGGAAGAAATTGAAGTGGATGGCAAAAGGATAAACGGTCATATAATTCCAGTATTTAATGAGGGGACACACGAGGTTATTGTTTCTTTAAAAGGTTAATACTTATGAAACGTTGGTTCATTTTGACAGGGATGATTATCTTCATCATCTCCTGTTATTCCGGAAAGATAAAATATCCCGCCGTCGGAGCAGTCAGATATCGGTTAAATGAGGAACAAAATCGATTTCTGGACACGCTTCAATATCGTACATTTTTGTACTTCTGGAATGAATGCAATCCGGCAAACGGCTTAATAAGAGATCGAAGTTCAAAAAAATCGCCGGCCAGTATTGCAGCTACCGGATTTGGAATTGTAGCCTGGGCAATTGGTGCAGAACATGGGTGGACAACCAGAGAGTCGGCCGCCGAAAGAACATTGACGCTTTTCCGTTTTTTAATGCGTTCCGAGCAGAATCCTTCCCCTTCGGCTACCGGATATCAGGGATTTTATTACCATTTTTTAAATATGACAACTGGTGCGCGAATGTGGGAGAGCGAATTATCTACAATTGATACAGCCTGGTTGCTTGCAGGCGTTCGGTTTGCTGTACATTATTATCGTCAGGGGAATCCTGTAGAAAATGAAATCCGCACCCTGGGCGATTCCCTGACGTTCAGAGTGAAGTGGGATTTTATGACATTACCCGACACCGGTCATTATGCAGGAACCATCTCATTGGGGTGGTTTCCGGAAAAGGGTTTACATGAGATAGGCTGGGTCGGATATAATGAAGCCCTTTATCTTTACATTTTGGCAGCGGGTTCGGGGTATCAAAATGCTGCAAAAGCCTACCGAAGATGGTTAAGCACATACCAATGGTTCACCCCTTATCCCGGATTGGCGCATGTGGGGTTTCCCCCATTATTTGGGCACCAGTATACCCACATGTTTATCGATATGCGCGGCCTGATGGATGAGTATATGCAGAAGAAAGGCATCGATTATTTTGAAAATTCCCGGCGTGCCACCCTTGCTCAAAGAAGATATGCCCAGGAAAATCCAATGGGCTGGACGGGGTATGATTCATTGACCTGGGGGTGGACAGCCTGTGATGGCCCTGGCCCCTCTTACAATCACAATGGAAAAAAATTTAACTGGTATACAGCAAGGGGGATGATTGGTTCCCGGTATATTCAATTCGATGATGGTACCATTGCGCCAACTGCAGCAGGGGGCTCGATAATATTCTCCCCCAGGACGGTAATACCGACGTTGATGTCTATGATGAAGCGGTTTGGAGAAAAAGAATTATGGGGAAGATATGGATTTGTTGATGCATTTAATCTGACAGTAAACTGGTTTGATAACGATTATCTGGGAATTGATGAGGGACCTATTTTAATTATGGCAGAAAATTTAAGAACAGGTATGGTGTGGAAATATTGCATGATGGATTCGGTCATCCAGGAAGGTCTGGCAAAACTCCACTTTATACGGAATAAATAACAATGAATAATCCACAGCGTTTAGTGGGGATCATTTTCATCGCAATATGGAGTTTGTTTTTTAGCGCTACCCCAAACGCACACCAATGGAAACCCGTCCATTCCCGTTATGTGGAAACACAAATTCCTCCCTGCAAAAACTGTAATGCGAATGCCATTGCCTTTGATATTGATTTTAAAAAGGGAAGCGGTTATGGTGGAATACGTAAAACGTGGAAACTGAATTTAAGCGGTAATTTTCAATTTTCTTTTTACATAAAAAGCAACCTGCCCGTAAATAATCTTGAATTTAAATTAATTGATTCTACCGGAGAGAATGTGTGGTGGAAAGTGTATCGGTCATTTGACTTTCCGAATCAATGGCGGAAAATTTCAATTAAAAAAAGTGAAATTGAGTTTGCTTGGGGGCCTATCAATGATAAAACCTTAATCTCCTGTTCGGCTGTTGAGATTATTATCTCCTCCGTAAACGGAGGGAGCGGTACGGTTTGGATTGACCAACTTCAGTTTCAACCACTGCCCAATCCCCCCGAAAAAATTCCGGAACCAGACGTAAAAGCAGATTCAGAAATAAACGCAGAACACTCTGCCAGTAAAATCATGGATGGAAATCCGGAAACGTATTGGCAAAGTGCGCCCGGAAAAAATCACAAAATCACCATCGATAATGGCTACTGGAAAGAATTGGGTGCTCTGTGGATTCAGTGGAAAGAAAAAGGAAAACCCGAAAAGCTGGATGTGTGGATTTCGCCCGATTCAAGTCAATGGCACCACATAACTACCATTAACACCCCGCAAACCCAGTTTACAGCTATTCCCTTAATGCATGAAAATGCCCGGTATATAAAGCTTAATCTGACCAATAAGACGGATTCACTGTGGTCAGCTATAGCCGAGTGTAGTGTATTTGACTTTGACCAGATAAAAAATTGGTTTTCATTATTTAAACAAAAGGTAAAGTATTATCCGGTAGGTTTCTTCCCCAGATATTTTTATGAACAACAAAACTATTGGACTATTACAGGTGCACAAAATGACGACGTGGAAATTTTAGTATCAGAAGATGGTCAAATTGAAGTGGACAAAAGACAATTTTCCATAGAACCCTTTGTTAAAACGAATGACACCATTTTAACCTGGCATAACGGGGTTACAGACCAATATTTACAACATGGATTTTTACCTTTACCTGTGGTCAAAAATACATGGCAGAACCTCACCCTTTTTGTTACCCCATTTGTCCGGAAAATCGGTCGGCGTCGATTTACTTTCATTATGTACACGCTTCAAAACCGTTCCGGGCAATCACAACAGGGTACGTTCTATGTAACTTTCCGACCATTTCAGGTGAATTCCCCCTGGCAAACTCTTAATACTCCCGGTGGACTTGGTAAAATATCCGAAGTGTGGTTAAGGGAAAACGGTGTAATTATTAATAAAAAATATCGTTTAACCCCTCTGGAAAAACCATCTCTGGTTGGAGTGAGCGATTTTTTTAGTGGGGAAATTATTGAATGGCTCGGTGACGACAAATTCCCGGTAGGGAAAAGTATTCGGGATTCTCTGGGATTCGCCTCGGGAGGATTTGGCTACACATTTGATCTGCAACCCCATGCGCAAAACCAATATATTTTTATTGTGAATTATGACACAGCAGGCACCCCTGTCCATTTAACCCGGAATGTTATTGCCCGGACTTATACCCAGCTAATACGAGAGTGGGAACAAAAGTTAAGCAATGTGCGCTTCCGTTTGCCGCAGGAGGGAAACCGGTTATTAAATATTGTTCGGGCGAATCTGGGCTACATACTGGTAAATATGGATGGGCCTAAAATTCAACCGGGTTCCCGTTCTTACGAACGATCCTGGATCCGGGATGGTTCATTTACTGCTTCAGCATTGTTACGAATGGGAATACCTGATGAAGCCAGGAGATTTGTGGAATGGTACAGCCAGTTTCAATCAGAAGATGGCTATGTTCCGTGCGTGGTGGATGCAAGGGGACCGGACCCGGTGCCGGAACATGATAGCCACGGAGAGTTAATTTATGCTATCGCTGAATATTATCGGTTTACTCATGATTCTCAATTTCTGGAAAATCAGTGGGTACATGTGTTAAAAGCCATCCGATATTTAAACTATTTAAGCAACCAAACCCGGACCAGTAGTTATCTGCATGGCGATTCGCTTCGGCAGGCATCCTATGGATTATTACCGGAATCCATCAGTCACGAAGGTTACGCGGCTCATCCGGTTCACTCCTACTGGGATGACTTCTGGGGTCTAAAAGGTATTCGTGATGCGACATACCTGGCGCGGGTGATGGGATATCCCCGTCAAGAAGCGGAGTGGGAACAATTCCAGAAAAGATTTTCCGAAGATATCATTCGGTCGATAGAACTGACGCGGAAAATTCATCATATCCCCTTCATACCCGGCAGTGTAGAATTGGGTGATTTTGACGCCACATCCACGGCGGTTGCGATTTACCCCGTACAAGCATACTCGCAATTACCGGCTATTCCTTTGCAAAATACATTTAAGCGATATTATCAATATTTTCAACAAAGAGAACTGGAGCAAATAGCATGGGACAACTATACCCCATACGAAATACGGGTAATTAATTATTACTTATTAACGGGAAAAACGGAAAAAGCATGGGAATTGCTCACATTTTTTCTTCGGGATATCAGGCCCGAAGGTTGGAATCACTGGGCAGAAGTCGTACGAAAAAATTTACGTGCGCCAGGGTTTGTTGGCGATATGCCGCATACGTGGGTAGGGTCTGAATTTGTTCACGTATTTCGCAATATGTTTGCGGTCGAGGACCCTCGGGAACAATCGTTAAGGCTGGCATTAGGAATTAAGCCGGCATGGCTTACCAACGGCCCCGGCATTAAAGTGGAAGGCCTACCAACCTATTATGGGAAATTATCATATAGTATACAAAGAAAGAATAACGAACTGATTATTCAAGTTGAAGGTTTACCTGTGCAACCCAAAAGTGGTGTCAGAATCTGGCTGCAACCGGTTCTAAATAAGCTATATCTGGAAAAATACGACATTGGAGTCTTCAGGGATGGATATTTAATTTTAAAAGCATTACCCGCTCGGTTAAAAATTCCCTTGAAATAAATTCCATGAATATCTCACTATCGGGAGAAATGGGGACATTGAGTTAAAGAACCATTAAAAATTTTTAAATATAAAAAAGCCTTGTTTTTATGTAACCGTTTACATTACTTTTTAATGCAAAAGCATAAGGAAAGTATTGCTTATGGGTTTCTATTAATATAAACGTTTACATTTTTAAGTAAGAAAGGAGGTGGTAATAAAAGCATATACCGTGCGTTACCATACTTTTAAGCCCATAACATTAAAAATTAGGAGGAACATCAATGAAAACGGGCATTGGTTATAGTGTGGTAATGGTTTTGCTAACCATTGCGTTCACAACATCCGTTTGGGCACAAAATGGACGAACAAATGTCATTTGGGCCCGAACGACGACGGAAAATATTGTTCTGGATGGACAATTAACAGAGAACTCGTGGAGTAAGGCGGAATCGCTTGTCGTAGAATATGGCAATATGGAACACCTGATTCCGGGTAGTGGATACCGGCTTGAAACAGGTGTAGAACCAAGTGACCCCACCCATGCTGTGATTAAATTTTTAGTCAATGGAAATAAGTTATATGTAGCTGTGGATGTAAAAGATAGTTCGGTTGGAGGTGGCTTATTTAACCGGTTTGACGGATTTCTAATTAATATAAGAAATCATGCAGACCCAAATCGCCCCGCACCACCATTTGAATATTTTTATGGGTGGGTTACCGAAACCTGGGCAGATACTTCACTGGATTCCGTTGGCGCTTTACCCGGGTTCTTTGGCTGGGCAGCAGACGACCGCTCCGTATGGGATGCAGCAACGGTAGTGCATGGCATTTCCAACAGCGATACACTGCCTGATGAAGGATACACAACCGAATTTATGTTCGATTTAACAGCACGCGGGTATGACGTAACCGATTCTGACGGAGATATTATTGAATTTAATATTTCCATCTATGATGCGGATTGGCAGTGGCCATTGAATGTTGATAAATTCAGCGGAAACCGAACGTGGTGGTGCGGCCCATGGGGTAATGCCAATGTACTCGATGTCGCCAGAATTTATGCCAGACCGGATGTTACCGTAGATACTCAAACTTTACCAGAGGTCGGTCCGGAAGTGGTCATTCAAAATGGAGAAAAGTTGCCTTCACCGACTATTGATGGTGTTTTAAATGAAGAAGTGTGGGCAAATGCTCAGGGATTCGACATCCGTTATGGTGATGATGCCTTACGAGATTCTTATCCGGCCATTGGTCCCTATCGAAGTGGACAATTCCAGCCTGCAATTAATGATATAACAGCGTCCGTACTGGACCCAGGCGATGCGACGATTAAAATGTTCTTCAGAAATGATACCCTATATCTAGGTGTAGACGTCCGGGACCAGGCCGTGTGGGGAATTAATAACCCGGATATGTGGGATGGCATTCGTTTTGTTATTGAAGATCGTGCCGCAAGAGATGAATACGAACATACCCTTCTTAGACGAAGCTTGACCGCCATTATTGATACCCTGGGGAACATTGCACCTATGGAAGATCTGGCAGCGATGGTGGATACCAATACGGCTATTGTAGCAATGAGCCTAAAAGGCAATAGTACAGTAAATGATTACAATGATGTGGATGAAGGATACCAGATAGAAATGGCCGTTGATTTGAAAGCCCTGGGATATCCGCCCGATTTGGGTGACCATGTCTTATTCTTTAGTGCAACACTATTTGATGGTGAAAAATTTCCAAATCCGGCAGATGATTACGGGACCCGAACATGGTTTTTTAGAGAAGCACCCTGGACTGCTGCACCGGCATGGGGGTATATGGATACATCTGCGGTTATCGAACCTACCGGAATTAATGATGACAAGCCTCAGTTACCTGTACGCTTTGAAATCCTCGGCAATTATCCGAATCCATTCAATCCAACAACCACTATCCGTTATTCTATCCCCTCTGATGGGAAAGTGGTGCTAAAGGTATTCAATGTACTTGGTCAACAGGTAGAAAAGATAGACCTTGGGTTACAAAAAGCCGGGGTAAAAGAAA
>WGBF01000558.1 GCA_015494485.1 bacterium
CTTCCACATACGGATTAAACACCTCCGGGCGCACCGACACCCGCTGCACTTCTTCCATTAAAGCCGTAATTGCCTCCCGCTTCCGCACCATTTTTTCATATACCGGCTCCGGCAACAAGCCAATGCTGTACCCTTTTTCCATCAGGCGCAAATCGGCATTGTCATGCCGCAACAACAGGCGAAATTCCGCCAGCGATGTAAACATACGGTACGGCTCCAGAATAGTCTTGTTAATCAAATCGTCAATTAACACCCCAATATAGGCGTCGGCGCGATCCAGGATAAACGGATCCTCACCCTTAAGTTTCAGCGCAGCGTTGATACCTGCCACCAGCCCCTGGGCAGCCGCTTCCTCGTAGCCAGAGGTGCCATTAATTTGACCCGCAAAATATAATCCCTCCACCAGACGCGTTTCCAGCGTGGGATGCAACTGATAGGACGGAAAGAAATCGTACTCCACCGCGTAGCCCAGACGAATAATTTCCGCCCGCTCCAGACCCGGTACGGTACGCAACGCTTTTACCTGCACATCTTCCGGCAGGCTGGTGGAAAACCCATTGACATACACCTCGGGATTGTCAAAGCCTTCCGGCTCCAGAAAAATCTGATGGCGCGGCTTATCTGCAAAGCGAACAATCTTGTCTTCAATGGAAGGACAATAGCGGGGACCGCGCGCTTTAATGACGCCGGTGTACAGCGGCGACCGGGTGAGCCCATCCCGCAGGTACTCGTGGGTTTCTGCGCGGGTGTACGTAATCCAGCAACTCAACTGGGGCCGCTCAATTTTTTCCGTCTGAAACGAAAATGGCACCGGCGGATTATCCGGCACCTGCTCTTCCAGGCGGGAATAGTCGATGCTATCGCGATGGACCCGCGGCGGGGTGCCGGTTTTCAGGCGACCCGTCTCAAACCCCAGGGATACCAGATGCTCCGTGAGCCCCTTTACGGCTTTTTCGCCGGCGCGTCCACTTTCAAAATTACTGAGACCAATGTGAATGCGCCCGTTTAAAAAGGTGCCGGCACTCAGCACCAGCGCCCGACAGGGAATCACCGAACCATCTTCCAGCACCGCCCCTTCCACACGATTGTGACGCACCACCACGTCGGTTACCGATCCCTCAATAACCACCAGATTGGGCGTCGACAAAACCCGCCGCTGGGCTTCGCGCATGTAAGCCAGGCGATCCGCCTGGGCACGGGGCGACCACACCGCTGGCCCTTTGGAGCGATTCAGCATCTTAAAATGAATCCCGGTGGCATCGATAATTTTGGCCATTTCGCCCCCCAGGGCATCGATTTCCCGCACCAGATGCCCCTTGGCCAACCCACCAATGGCGGGATTGCAGGACATTTTGCCAATGGTGTCCTTTCGCAGGGTCACCAGCGCGGTGCGCATTCCCATTCGGGCTGCCGCCAGCGCGGCCTCAATTCCGGCATGACCTCCACCGGCAACAACCACATCAAATCTATCCATCATTCTTCTTCCTTCTGTTCTGTTTCACGTGAAACATTTGTGTAACACTTTTGTTTTTCACACTCCTGTGTTATCCGGAGCATTCCCGTCCCCTGCTCTTTCTTCTATCTACTAGTATTATTTGCCAATGCAAAAGTTGGCAAAAATGTGATTCAACAAATCCTGGGGCGTGGTTTCGCCCACAATTTCTCCCAGGGCACTCAACGCACTTCGGATGTCCGCCGCTAAAAATTCATCGGAAAACCCGGCGGCAATCCCCTGGCGCGCCCCTTCCAGGGCCTCCAGCGCCCGCTGCAGGGCATCGCGATGGCGTTCGCTGGTTACCACCACATCTTCGTGCTCCAGTGCACGTTCCCGCTCAAACACTCCCAGCAATGCCTCGCGAAAAGCGTCCATCCCCTTCCCTGTTTTGGCCGAAATACGCACGACGGGATACGAAAGATCTTTCAGAAATGTGGCCCACGCGCCATGTTCGCCGCGGTCGACTTTGTTTAACAGTACCACCGCGTGGCGTTGTTCCGCCTGCCACGTCAGCAAGCGCGATTTTAACACCTGGTCATCATCCTGCGGCGGCGCCGGGGCTTCAAATACCGCCGCCACCACGTCGGCCTGTTCGGCTTGCCGTAAAGTGCGTTCAATCCCCAGAGCCTCAATGGCATCCGGGGTTTGGCGGACGCCTGCGGTATCCACGGCGCGAATCAGCAAGCCATCCAATTGTGCCTGGGCTTCAATATAATCCCGGGTGGTTCCGGGGATGTCGCTTACAATCGCCCGCTCCTCACCCACCAGGCGGTTCAGCAGACTGGATTTTCCCACATTGGGCCGCCCCATAAACAAAATGCGGATACCCTCCTCCAGCAGCTTGCCATAGGAATAGGTGTGCATTAACTGCCGCAAACGCTCAATGGTGGTATCCAGGCGTCGCGCCAGCTCCTCCCGCGGCAGCGCTTCTATCTCTTCATCAGAAAAATCCAGGTTTATTTCCAGCAACGACAGGTAATTCACCACATCCTGCTTAATGGCCAGGATGCGATCACGCAATACGCCGGTGAGATGACGCAACGAATGGGTCAGGCTCTGCCGGGTCCGCGCGGCGATGACCTCCGCCACGGCCTCGGCCTGGGTCAGGTCCATTTTTCCGTTCAGAAAGGCACGATAGGTAAATTCCCCCGGCTCAGCCACCCGGGCGCCATGCCGCAGGGTCTCCTCAATGATGCCCCTTACAATCAACGGATTGTTGTGAGCACTGATTTCCACCACATCTTCGCCGGTATAGGATGCCGGTGCCTGAAAGAAGGTCACAACCACCTGGTCCAGAAGTTCCTGGTTGGCATTTAAAAAATGGCGGAAGTGAACGCGACGGGGTTCAGCGGGAATGGGTTTATGGACACACTGGTTGGTAATACTCAGGGCCTGGGCGCCACTGAGTCGCACCACAGCCAGGGCGCCAGCACCCATAGGAGTTGCCAGCGCCACAATGGTGTCCGACGTATTGTACTTCATCTGTCATTCGTACTGCACATTATTTTTTCTTTTTGCGACTACCGCCCTTCCCGCTTTTGGCAGCCGGCTTGGGCGTTGCTTTGGATGAAACGCTTGTTGCCAATTCCGGTTTCCCGTTGGGGTGCATTTTCTTTTTAATCATATAGGTTTGCACCATGCTCAACAGGTTGAAAATGGTATAGTACAGGTTCAGTCCGGACGGCAAGGAATAAAAGATGAACAACATAAAGACCGGCATGATGTACATCATGGATTTTTGCTTGGGATCCGTCATGGTCATTTTAGACTGCCAGATCATGGTTGCTGCCATCAAGATGGGCAACACGTGAATAGAATTGCCAGTCAGCGGCAAATGGATCCCAATATTCAGGGTGTCCGGACGGGACAGATCGGTAATCCATCCAATAAACGGCTGCCCCCGCAACTGAATGGTAGAGCGAAACACGATAAACAATGCAAAAAGCAGCGGCATTTGCAGCAAGGTCGGTAAACATCCCCCCAGCGGATTTACACCGTGCTCTTTGTAGAGCTTCATCATTTCCATGTTCAGGCGCTGGGGATCGTTTTTGTATTTTTCCCGCAGTTCGGCCAGCTTGGGCTGGAGGTACTGCATTTCGCTCATGGATTGATAGCTCTTCTTGGTCAGCGGGTGCAGAATCAGTTTAATCAGGATAGAAAAAATGATCAGCACCCACCCGTAGTTGGGAATCACCTTGTGGAGCAACTTAAATGCGGCCAGAATCAACAAGCTGAATGGCCGAAACAGGCGTTCGTACCAATCCTTGTTCATCACAAGGGTTTGCAAATCCACCTTGTACTGCTTCAGCACATCATAATCCAGCGGCCCCAGATAAACGGTAAAGGTATCCACCTGACTGATTTCCGGTGAATAGGGCATGTCAATGGCAAAATCATATTTTTTTATGAATATTTTATTGCGTTCATAGCCCCGCGCCGTTAATACCACCCCATTGGTTTTTTGACTTGCTGCCGGAATGGCCGCTGCCAGAAAGTATTTCGTGCGCACCGCTGCCCATTCAACCCGGCCATTAAATTCTTTTACCTCGACCTTTCCCTTGGTGGCATCCAGCGTTTCCAGGTCACCGGCCATATAAGCAAACGCCCGGGCGTAACTGTAATCTTCACGCACATTTTCCTCTGTTGAAGGCAACCCGTTTACCCAGGAAAATTCGTAGCGCCGGTTAATCACATATCGCCCCAACCCCTCAAATCCAACCGTCACCTGAGCAGAATATTTATCATAATGAAATTCGTAGGTTTTTACGATACGCCCGTTTTGTACCGGCAGGTAAAATCGAACCTGCGCAGTGGGGTGTGCTTCATCCAGAACGATTTTCTGATCCGAGCCGCCCTCCAGAAACATGCGGAAGTTCTGCAGGCGAATTTCTTTGCCATCCTGATTGGTAAATACGACGTCCAGGCCATTGTCTTCAATCAGGTTAACGTGGCCGCCCAGATAGTATTTGTACTTTTTCAATTCCCACAACGTAGGATTTCCGCCGGCCGCATTGCTCAGGTGCACCACCATGTATTTATTTTCAATGACGACCTCACGGGTCACGCTATCCGGCCGGACACCCAGCCGAAGACTATTCAATGTATCCGGCGTCAGTCCTTTGCTGTGCTGTTCCACCGGCGCTGGTGTTTCCGCCATAGTGGTTTCCGGAGCAATTACCGGCGGTTCTGTCACCGGATGGGTAGTATCCACCGCCGCTGTATCGGCTACCGAAGGGGCTTTAGGCGGTTGCGGCCCCATAAGCCACTTCTGGTAATAGGGCATGAGCATTGTGATTAGAACAATTAAGATGATTCCGATGACTGTTCGTTTATCCATGGTTCTCCTTTTTCTTTTTCTGGAACAGGATCAAATCCGCCAGGATGCCAGGGGTGGCACTTTGCCACCCGCTTTACAGACAGCCACCCGCCTTTTACGATGCCAAACCGCAGAATGGCTTCCTCCGCATAAGAAGAACAAGTTGGGTAGAATCGGCAAGAGGGAGGAAACAGCGGAGAAACGAGCTTTTTGTAAAGGCGAATGACGAATGCGACCAGATATTTCATGCCTGCCTGCTCAACAATTGATGAACTTCTCTTTCGAGATAGTGGTAATCATCCCGAAAGCGTTTAATGTAAATAATAACCGAATATCCCCGAAACCAGTCCGGATGCAATCGGTAAATCTCACGAATCAAGCGCTTCATTCGATTGCGTTGCACCGCTTTGCCAACCCTTCGGTTGATAAACACCGCAAATTTTTCGTGGCCGACGGATTCCGGTTTTAAAAATAAGGTCAGGTATTTACCTGACCGTTTTATTCCTGCATCAAAAACTGCCTGGATTTCTGCAGCTCGTTTTAAAATTTTCTTTCGCGGTAAGGCGAATTTTTTAGAACACATCACTGACGGTAAGGCGTTTACGCCCTTTTGCCCGCCGGCGCGCCAGCACCTTGCGACCGCCACGGCTCTTCATGCGTTCCCGAAATCCGTGCTTATTTTTCCGCTTGCGATTATGGGGTTGATATGTCCGTTTCATCGTTCCTCCGTTTCATTAAACCATCCAACTATGCAAATTTCCAAAGCTTTCAAATTAAACAAATATTTTTTCCAAAATCAAACCAGCGAATACTTTCCTGGTTTGTCAGGAACGGGCTTTTCCTTCTGCAATCAATTGCTCCAGCCGCACCGGCAGGTGCTTTTCCCGCCATTGCCAGTAGTCACCGTTATATCCCGCCCGCTCCTGCAACGCTTTGATTTTTTGGTTAATGGCCTCAATTTGCTCCACGGACAACAAGCCTTTTTCCTGAATAAACTGCTGCAATTCCGGGCCGGGAGTTTCACCGGATTCGCCGCCCAGTTCCTTAAAGCGCTGGTAATCTTCTTCCGTCCATTGCAAAAAGTTGTCCATCACCCAGCGGGACACTTTGCGGGCGTGCAATTCCGACTCCCGAATGTTTCCCTTCCCGGTTACGGCATTGCCTACGGCAAACACATTGCGGTAGCCTTCCACCTTGCCGGTCTCAGGGTCTTCCACCCGAAACAATTCTCCCGCAGAGGGGATACCCGGAATCGGTTCCGGAATACTCCCAATGGAAGAAATGATTAGGGGTGCCCGCACTTCAAACTCTGTTCCCGGCAAATCCCGCACTTTGCCATCCACCACTTCGGTTTTGCGAAACACCAGGCCTGCCAGGCGGTCGCCTTCCACAATTTTATCTACCGGGAGGCTCAATTCCTGAAATTTGAACAAATATTTTTGCATTGCAAGATTCAGGATTTTCTGGCGGGTTTTTTGAATTTTTTCTACCACCTCTGGTGTGGCATTGGGAGGCATCTGAGCCAGTGGCATATCAATACTGCGTCGGCGATAAAAGAGGGTAGCGCCCTTTAACCCCAGATCTTCAAACTTCAAGTTGAATTTCTTCAACACTGCCGGAATCCCCTCTTTTTCCAGAGTTAGCAGGTCCGTTTCGTACCCCATGCGCGTCAGGGCATCCAGGGTGGTTTCCAGCATTAAGATTTTCATGACGTCAATGGAAGCCAGGCCGCCCCCAACCACAATTGCACCATCGTGAATCTCCAATTGCGGCCCCTGATAATCCGGTTCGTGCTTATGATTAAACCATTCTACAAAGGGATTCTGGTAATACAGCCCCTTCCCGACAAAATCATTGATGCCTTCCACCGGCAGCGGACGGTCCCGCCAGGCGCCAATCGCCAAAAACACGGCACTAAAGCCCCAGTTATTCACCACGTCATTAAAATCAATATCGCGGCCCAGGCGTGTTTTGGGCACAAACTGAACATTGGGATGGGTAATTTTTTCATCAATTTTTCGTTCTTCTTTATCCCGGAGCTTTACATGCCATTTGGGCAAACCATCTTCAATCTTTCCGTAGGGAAGCGCTTTCTGGTCGACCACAACCGCATAAATGCCCCGTTGCGCCAGTTGAGCCGCGGCTTCCGAACCGGCACAGGCACCACCAAAGATAATGACGTAATGGGATGGATGTGTTTTCATAAGCGAACCTCATTTTCTTATTTTGTTTTTATTTTATAAGCCTATAAATTTAACAGCGAGGACCAGACGTTATCAATGAATCTATTTTTTAACTTCCAGTCGTCGCGGCACCGTGAAATTATCCCTTTTTTCCGTTTCAAAAAAACGGAAAAGGTTTTATATTTAAAAAATTTAACCACCTAAACAATGGGAGGAAGACACATGTCAAAAGGAACAGTCAACAAAGTGATTCTGGTGGGGCGGCTTGGTGCGGACCCTGAAATTCGTTATGCACCCAGCGGGGCTCAGGTTGCCAACATCCGAATCGCCACCAACTACGTGTACAAAGACAAAACCGGACAAATGCAGGAAGAAACGGATTGGCATCGCATTGTGGCCTGGGGTCGATTGTCGGATGTGCTGAAAGAATATGCTCGCAAGGGCTCCCGGGTATATGTGGAAGGCCGCTTACGGTACCGGGAATACGAAGACGCCAACGGGCAGCGGCGTTTTGTCACCGAAATTATTGCCACAAATGTTCAACTGCTGGATTCGCCGGGTGGTGCCCGTCCCGATGTTGCTGCAGCTGCACCCGACACCGAACCACTGGAACCGCCGGAAGACATTGCCAGCGAAGACGAAGAAATTCCATTTTAATCCGGTGACCCATGAAACGCTTCTATCCGCTTGCACTGCTTGTTTTCCTGTTGGGGGGATTGACTCAACTTTCCGCTCAGGTGTTTGTTGAGGAAAAATCCAAACCCACGCCGGCCGACCAGCGGGGCTTTTCGGTGGTCATCGGAATGGACGGTTTTGGTTTTGGTGCTGCCTATCGCAAGGCTCTGCCGGGTTATTTTTACCTCGGTGCCATAGCGGATTTTTTCATTGTTCGGGGGGAACGGGAAATCTCGGTTTACGACCCGTATTACGGTGCATACATTACCATTAACAAAGAAAGCCAATTGTTCTTCCTGCCGGTAAATGTGGAATTAAAGCGGCAATTATTTGCCGAAGTCATCGAAGAAAATTTCCAACCCCATTTGTTTGCCCAGGCGGGTGCAATTTTTGGTCTGAATATTCCGGAAAAACGGTTTTATGAGTTACGTGATATCCCGGTCCCTCCCAGGGAATTTAAAGTGTCTTACAATTTCGTCATTGGCATTGGCGCGGATATCATAAGCAAACAAAGTGCTTACCTTACCATCCGACCGCAGTTCCGGTATGTGTATTTCCCTCAGGCAATTGCCGGACAAAAGGATCATTCTGCATTTGAAATTTCCCTGGAATTCGGGAAGCGGTATCGGAAGAAAACCGGGAAGTAGAGTCCCCTTAAAACTTGAATATTTGAAACAACCCTTTTTTCTTTTCGCTTTCCAACTCGGCGGTATACTTTTTGATAACCGCTTCCTCGATGGCCTGCTGACGCATCAGTTCCGCCAGCTCTTCGGGTGTGCAATCCCGGTGGGAGTGGAAGATTTCCA
>WGBF01000559.1 GCA_015494485.1 bacterium
AGTCTGTTTATTATAAAAAGAATGCATAGTTTGTAAATCATATAAAATTAAATATCATTTCTTGTAACATTCTTATCTTTAAAGATTTAGGTTTTGTATTAAAAATGTGTGTGCTTTAGCACACATAAAAAATTAAATGTGGATATTTTAGTTTCTGAATTTCAGGAGGCGGAAGAGGGAGTAGGCTAATTTATTGAGTATGGTATTATTTCGTCCACAAATGGGATACTTTCTATTTCGATTAATAAAACTTATTTAATACGTATTGTTCTTTCCGGAAAACCGAAAGTGGCAATATGTTGACATAGCGTTTTTAACACGCGTGTTATAAAACTTGCGGGAGAGACGGGGCAAATGGATGATTTGTTAAAAAGACTGGAAGGTCTTGATCCCGAAAAACGTGCTTTATTGCTAAAGAAATTAGAAGCCAGAAAGAAAAGTAAATCAACACGTCCCAGAATTTTACCTCGCGAAAATACCAACGATTATCCCCTTTCGTTTGAGCAAAAGCGTCTGTGGTTTATTGACCAGTTCGAGCCCCATTCTTCCGTTTACAATATTCCGGTTCGTGTGGATATTACCGGTCCCCTGAATGTTGAGCATTTGCGGGAGGCCCTGTTACGTATTTCCCGTCGTCACGAGGTGCTGCGTGCCCGGTTTGAAACGCGCCAGGGCCAACCGGTGCAAATCGTCGAAACGGATCTTGAGCTTGATTTCCGCGAAATTGATTTGACAGCGATGCCGCCGGAAGAGAAATCCGAACGGCTCGATGCCATTGCACTGGAGGAAGCCACCCGTCCGTTTCAATTGGACAAAGCTCCCTTGTGGCGTTGCGCCCTTGTCCGGCTGGAAGCGCAGGCGGCTACTTTAATCCTGACGTTTCACCACATTGTTGCCGATGGGTGGTCGCTGGGGATTTTGTTACAGGAAATGGCTGCAATTTACAAGGCGCTTTCGCAGGGCACTGAACCCGACCTGCCGCCACTCCCCATTCAGTACAGTGATTATGCCGCCTGGCAGGAACAGCAGTTACAAACCGATGCGTTTCGTAAGGAACTGGAATACTGGAAACAGGAACTTGCCGATGCGCCCCCGGCACTCAATCTGCCTCTGGATAAACCGCGACCCAAAACGCCCACATATCGGGGGAAGCATTTGCGGTTTGTCATTCCCGCCTCGTTGGTGAGCGGGTTGAAAACACTGGCTCGGCAGAATCAGGCAACTTTGTTTATGGCCATGCTGGCTGCCTATCAGGTGTTGTTACACCGATTGACGTTTCAGGATGACATTTGCGTGGGGGTTCCGGTTGCCAATCGGGAAAAGCGGGAGTTGCAGCCGCTAATCGGTTTTTTGATTAATACTGTGGTTGTGCGGGCGGAATTCGACAACAATCTCAACTTTGTGGAATTGCTCAGGAAAATTCGGGGTAAAACCCTCAATGCGTTTGCCCATCAAAATGTTCCTTTCGAAAAAGTGGTGGAGGCGGTACAACCGGAGCGTTCCGGGGAACAATCGCCGCTAATTCAAACCCTGTTCGTTATGCAGAATACACCGCGGGAGCCCATCACGTTGCCGGATGTAACCCTTACCTACCGGGAAGTGGAAACCGGGACGGTAAAATTTGACCTGACTGTTTCTCTGGAAGAAACCCCGGACGGCAATGTGGTTGGCTTTCTGGGGTATAAAGAGGATTTGTTTGAAGAACGCACCGTACGGCGCATTGCCGAATTTTACCGGCAAATTTTGCAGGAGGTCGTGCGGGAACCCCATCGCCCGGTAAATGCGTTGCCCCTATTGGCGCCCCACGAGGCTATAAGTGTCATCCGCGCCATTCATGACCGGCCGGAAGAAGCAGTTTCGTTTCAGCCGCTGCATCGCCTGGTGGAAGAACAGGCCGTGCGCACTCCGGATGCCGTTGCGGTGGAGATGCCGGGTGTTGCCTCCGGGAAAGCGGAACGAACGGCGGTTACCTACCGGCAATTAAACGAAGCGGCCAATCAACTGGCGCACCGGCTGCTTGCAGAAGGCGTAACATCCGAAGATATCGTAGCCGTTAGCTTACCCCGTTCCCCGCAACAGTTGGTAGCCATGCTGGCCATTTTAAAAGCCGGTGGGGCATATTTACCCATTGACCCTCAGTACCCGGAGGAACGATTCCGCTTTCTGGTTGAGGATTCCGGTGCGCGCTTCATCATAACCAATGCCGAAGTGGCAAAGCGCTTTCCCGCCATCGAAGTCCCCCGGTTGGTACTGGAAGACATTCAGGAAGAACTGGCAGCGTTACCCGTCACAAATCCCGAAACAATCGTCCATGAACAAAATCTGGCTTACATTATTTACACCTCCGGTTC
>WGBF01000560.1 GCA_015494485.1 bacterium
GGATTAACCGGCCTGGCAAATCGCCGTTATTTTGAAGAAATTCTGGATAAAGAATGGCGTCGCCACCAGCGGGAAGACACGCCCCTGGGTTTAATCTTACTGGATGTGGATTTTTTTAAGCGCTACAATGATACCTATGGGCATCAGCAAGGGGATGTGTGTCTGCAAAAAGTCGCCTCAGTTTTAAAAACAATTGCGCATCGGCCTGCGGACCTGGCCGCACGATACGGTGGGGAAGAATTTGCCTTAATTTTACCCAATACGGAAGTTCAGGGGGTGGAATACCTGGCTAAATTGATTAACCGTCGGGTAGAAGCGTTACAAATCCCACATAGCGCTTCGGATGTAGCCCCCGTTGTCACCGTTAGTGTGGGGTGTTCCGTGTCTTTTCAGAGTTCTGCTCCTCATATGGAGGCTTTGATTAAGCAGGCGGATGCCGCGCTGTATCAGGCTAAAGAAAACGGAAGAAATCAGTATCACTATTTGCCACTTCAATGAATGGGAACTCACCGGGGGTGCACTGCTACAGTCCTGAAATTGCCGCACTCCGAATTCGCTTGGCGTTGTAAAGGGGTTATCCCACACGGGATTCGTATTTAAGAATACTCTCCTTTCTGCCGATAGTACCCCAGAAAAAGGATTTTAGCCAATTAGCAAGGAGGCAGTTATGCACGATACCATTATTGACCAGCAGGAGTTAATGGAGCGAATAGGGGGGGATATGGAGCTGCTGGAGGAGTTACTGGAACTATTTGAAGAGGATTATCCCGAGCTTCTGGCCAGCATTCAACACGCCATTGAAATCCAGGATGGCGAATCCCTTAAACGTTCCGCCCACACACTTAAAGGAGCCGTTGGCAACTTTGCTGCCCTTAAAGCCCATGCGCTGGCCTTTGAACTGGAGAAGAAAGGCGAGGCAGGAGATTTTTCGGATGCGTCCACTCTTTTAACCCAGCTGGAATCGGCAATTCATGAATTTAAAGATGCCTTAAAAGCGTTAGCTCCTTCCGTTTAGCTTCCTATTTAAAAAATTGCCCGCTTTTATTGTGCATTAACGCACAATAAAGGCGGGTAAAACTCCGTAAATATTCACAAAAAATAAATGTAGACTTGAAGCAACGTAATTTTTTGTGTACCTTTTGAACTGAATTTTGAGGTGTTAGAATGGTTCAATCTATTGAGAAGCAGTGGTCCCTTACCAACGTTTTTTATTTTTATTACTATTGGGGGTTTTACGTCTCTGCTTCTCAGTAGATTGAGAAAATATGTATGAATTGATTACCCCTCTCAATCTACTGAGAGGGGTTTTTCGTTTATAACCGATAGCTTTGGAGGAGAGATATGATTATCGTTATGAGCCAGCATGCGTCGGAAGATGAATTGATGCGTGTCGTGGAGTTCGTGGAGGAACGCGGTTTGCGGACGCACATTTCCCGTGGACGGCAAAAGACCATCGTCGGGGTAATTGGCGACAAAACCAACCTGCAAAAGGAACAATTGCGGGTGTTACCCGGCGTGGAAGATGTTGTCAGTATAATGAAACCATACAAGCTGGTTAGCCGGGAATTCCACCCGGAGGATACGGTAGTGGAAGTAAATGGCATACCGATTGGCGGTGGTCAACCGGTGGTTATTGCCGGGCCCTGTTCGGTAGAGAGCGAAAAACAAATTGTGGAAGTGGCTCAGGCCGTGAAAGAACGGGGTGCTCATCTGCTTCGGGGTGGAGCATACAAACCCCGCACCAGTCCCTACAGTTTTCAGGGATTGGGCGAGGAAGGCCTGAGATTGTTGAAAAAAGCAAAAGAGGAAACCGGTTTAGGCATTGTAACCGAAGTGCTGGAGCCCAATGATGTGCCTTTAGTAGCGGAATACGCGGATATGCTCCAGATTGGGGCGCGCAACATGCAAAACTACCAGCTGCTGAAAGCGGTAGGGAAATGCCAGAAACCGGTGCTGTTAAAGCGGGGAATGTCCGCGACGTTGACGGAATTTTTACTGAGTGCTGAATACATTTTGTCCGAAGGCAATAAGCAAGTGGTATTATGCGAACGGGGCATTCGTACCTTTGTTGATTATTCCCGAAATACACTGGATTTAAACATCGTTCCAATGGTAAAGCAGGTGTCGCATCTGCCTATTATTGTGGACCCCAGCCACGGAACTGGCCGGCGGGACTTGGTAGCGGCAATGGCGGTGGCCGGAATAGCAGCCGGCGCGGACGGGTTAATCATTGAAGTCCATACCCATCCGGAAATGTCCTGGTCGGATGCCGATCAGACATTGTCCCCGGATGAGTTTGAATTGTTAATGAAACGCGTGAACAGCCTGGTGGAATGGCAAAGGAATTATGATCCGATTAACTATTCAATTGACTGAGGAAACCCGTCATATTCCGGTGTGGATTACCAGTGGGGCAGCCGATCCCTGCATTGCGTTTTTACAGGAGCATTACCCAACGCATCGCATTTTTGCCATTGCCGATGAGCGCGTGGCAAACGCGCAACAGGCGTTTATTCAACACCTGGAAAAAGCGCTCCCGCAGGCGTTTAACCTTATAACCTTTCCGGAGGGGGAACAAAGTAAGTCCCGTGAACAAAAAGCCCAACTGGAAGATGCATTGTTTGCAGCGGAAGCCGGACGGGATTCCGTAATAATGGCAATTGGGGGTGGTGTTACCGGAGACCTTGTCGGATTTGTGGCAGCAACGTTTTTACGGGGCGTCCCTCTGGTGCAAGTTCCGACCTCTCTCCTGGCCCAGGTGGACAGCAGTATTGGTGGTAAAGTGGGTATCAATCATCCCCGGGGTAAGAACCTGTTAGGGGCATTTTACCAACCCGTTGCCATTTTAGCGGACGTTCAAACGCTGCGTACGCTTCCGGAAGAGGAGTTTATTAACGGGCTGGCTGAAGTAATTAAATATGCCATTACCTTGAGCCCGGAATTGGGAGAGATACTGTTTCGTGAAGAAGAGCGTATTTTAAACCGGGAAACCGATGTCTTACTGAAAGTGGTTGAATTAAGCATGGCGCAGAAAATTCGGGTGGTGGAAGCGGACGAACGGGAAGCAGGATTTCGTTCCGTCTTGAATTTTGGGCATACTGTTGGGCATGCGCTGGAGGCCCTGAGTCACTATCAATTAAAACATGGTTTTGCCGTGGCGGAGGGGATGCGGGTAGCGTTACGGCTTTCTCAGCGCCTGTTGGGGTATCCGGCGCCGCGAGTGGAGTTTTTTGAAAATTTATTGGATATCTACGGTTTAAACACCAATTTTCGGAAACGTTTTACGCTGGACGCCATCTGGGAACGCATGTTGGCTGACAAAAAGGTACGGCAACAAAAACCCCATTTTACCCTTATGAAAACCCCTACGGAGCCGGCATTATTTGTGCCGGTAGAAAAACAGGAGCTCAGCAATGTCCTCTAACATCGGCAACATTTGTTTAAGCCTGTTACCGGAGAATGAAACCCAGGTTTACGAATGGGTGGAACAACACCCGGAAGTAACATTGTTTGAACTACGCCTGGATTTTTTGCCGGAGGTAGATTTTAAACAGTTAAAGCAGCGAACAGGCAAGCAGTTTATTGTAACGGTGCGACCGCAGGATGAAGGGGGTAAGTTTTCCGGCACGGTAGAACAACGAATCGCAGTCTTTAATCAGGCCATTCAGGCGGGTATTGATTATGTGGATATTGAATTGCGCCACAAGGACGAAATTTTACCCCGGTTGCCGGAGTTCACCAACACTCAGTTGATTTTATCGGTGCATTCCACTTCCAATAACCCGGAAGTCCTTGAACCGTTATTGGAACAGTTGCTTTCGGAAACGGCGGATGTGTACAAGTTTATTTTCACAGCAAAAACGCTGAATGACGTCCTGCTTGCCCGCCGCTTTATTGATAAAGCCCGGGAGGCAGGGAAGCGCTTTGTTATTCATGCAATGGGAGAGCTGGGGGCGAATTCCCGGCTGTTCGGTGCGTTGCAGGGGAATGAATGGACGTATGCTGCTGTTCAACATGCACATGAGACGGCCGATGGCCAGTTTACCATCCAAAATTTGCGGCATCATTTTTATATTCACGAAAAATCCCCTCAAACCAAAATACTGGGGCTGGTGGGATATCCTACCCGGCAAAGCAAAGGATGGCGGCTGCATAATTTCTTGATTCATCAAAAATTTAACGGCGGGGACAAAAATTTTCTGTACGTTAATTTTCCCACGCAGGATGTCAAAACCTTTCTGGAAAATTGGGGCGAAGTGGTGCACGGTTTTAGTGTAACCATACCCCATAAAGAAGCCATTCTACCGTTTCTGGACAAGCGCTCCATTGGGGTGAAAATTTCCGGCGTGTGTAACACCGTTGTTAAATGTCCGGAAGGATGGTGTGGGTACAACACGGATCTGTATGCGCTGGAAACCATTATTAAACAGCATAAGGCCAGCCTGGAACACGGTGCTGTGGTTATTGGAACCGGGGGGACAGCCCGAAGTGCCATTGCCGCGCTCCGCAGGCTGGAAGTGTACCCCATCATGATTACCGGTCGGAATCAGGAAAAGGGAGCGCAATTGGCCAAGCTGTTTGGGGTTGATTATATGAATTATAATGAAATTATCGGGGTTAATGCTTCCCTGATTATTCAAACCACGCCGGTGGGGATGATTCCCAACATCAACGATGTGCCCCCGGGTATTGAGTTGTTAAAACGCGGCCGGATTGTACTGGATGTGATTTATAATCCTGCAGAAACCCGTTTCTTAAAACACGCCAAAGCCAAAGGGTGCATAACCATTTCCGGGGTGGACATGTTTGTGCTTCAGGCCGCCAAACAATTTGAATTGTTCACCGGTACATCCGTATCGGTTTTAGAAGTTCGCGAAGCATTCAACCGTATTTCTGTGGTGTAAATGAAAACTGTTGCGTCAACATATCGGGTACAGCCGGCAATCCTGCAGGGGAATCTGGATGTCCCCCCATCCAAAAGTATTACCCACCGGGCATTGTTGATGGCGGCATTAAGCCGTCGTCCGGTTCGGATTCGCAGGATTCTGGATGCCGAGGATACGCGTCTTACCCTGGACGCGATTCATCGCCTGGGGTATGAATTTATCCGGGAAGGGGATACCGTAACGTTTACGGGAGTCCAGCATCCCCCCGCGGAACATCCGGTCACGCTTTTTGTGGGGAATTCCGGCACAACCGCGCGGTTGATTACGGCCGTGGCCGCCATTCAACCCGTTCCCGTGGTCATTGATGGTACCCCCCGAATGCGCCAGCGGCC
Organism: bacterium; assembly: GCA_015494485.1. Lineage (GTDB taxonomy): Bacteria > Calditrichota > Calditrichia > RBG-13-44-9 > J042 > WGBF01. Next base: position 5,279 of record WGBF01000560.1, read on the forward strand.
AATGGCTCCGTTGTTCGATGCATTGCGTCAACTGGGTGTTACTGTGGAGGATACCGGCGGCTATTTACCGTTGACGCTTTCCGGAGGAAAAATTGTTGGCAATCGGGTTGCTATTGACCCGCGGGCGTCTTCCCAATTTGTGTCGGCCCTGATGCTGATTGCCCCGCTTCTCCCGCAGGGGTTGCGGATTCACCTGACCCATCCGCCCAGCTCCCGAAGCTACATCGAATTAACGCAGGGGATTCTGCACCGGTTTGGCGTACCGACCACCTGGGAAAATAGTGACATTACCATTCCCGCTGCTGCACCGCAACCCCCCGATGAGTTTACCGTAGAAGGCGATTTTTCCAGTGCTTCCTACGCGTTAATTGGGGCCCACTTAACCGGTGGGAAAATTTGCGCCACCAATCTGCATGGGGATTCACTTCAGGGCGACCGGGAAATCTTGTCCATTCTGGCAGCCAGCGGGGCCAAAATCCACCACACGGGAAACGGGATTTGCGTGGAAGGCACAGGTAAGCCGCAGCCGGTGGAATGGGATATGCAGCATTGCCCGGATTTGGTTCCTGGCGTGGCCGTGATGTGCTTGTTTGCTTCCGGACCATCGGTTTTAAAACAGGTGTCCCACTTACGGTTTAAGGAATCCGACCGCATTGAAGCCACTTGTAAAAATGCCGAACGTCTGGGTGGCAAGGTAACCTTTCGCGATGGACATCTGTACATCCATCCCGGCCCGTTGCACGGGGGAACAATTGAGCCGTATAATGATCACCGTATTGCCATGGCATTTGCATTGGCCGGTTTGCGGGTACCCGGAGTGGACATTTTAAATCCCGATTGTGTGGAAAAGTCCTACCCGCAATTCTGGGAGCATCTGGAATCGGTAAGTAAACCACGCGTGGCTTAACGATGACGCCGTCAGCGGAAGCATTGGTTAAACAGGGCTTATTGTTTCGCCCGATAGAGGGAATAAATATTGAACGCCTGGTCTTGATCGGTTTTCGGGGGGCGGGGAAATCCCGCATGGCCCGCCAGCTGGAATCGCGAATCGGGTGGCGCGCCATTTCTACCGATGCAGAAATTGAAAACCGGCTACGAATGACAATCCGGGAGTTTGTGAAAGACCATGGATGGCCGGCTTTTCGGGAACTGGAATCCCGCGTCATTCAGGAAGTGTGTGAACGCCAGCAGGTGATTATTGATACCGGCGGCGGCGTGGTGGAACGCGAGGAAAATATGGCCCTTCTAACCCAAAACGCTGTCGTAATCTGGGTGGATGCTCCGGAAGCCGTGCTTGTGGAGCGATTACGGGAAGGGAATGACCGTCCGTTGTTAACGGCGCAGAATTGGGAGGCTGACGTACGGGAAAATTACCAGCGGCGGTTGCCGTTATACCGAAGATATGCCCATTTGTACGTCAATACCTCCAGGCCGGAAACAAAGGAATTGATTTTAAATTATGTGAGTATGTTGGGGGTATAATGAGTGGAAATGTATTCGGACAGGCCTTTCGCATTATGACTTTTGGGGAAAGTCATGGGCCGTACATTGGAGTGGTGATTGACGGGGTGCAACCGGGACTGCCCATTAGTGCGGAGGAGATTCAAAAGGAATTGGACCGCCGTCGTCCCGGACAAAGTGCCATTGTAACCCCGCGCAAAGAGGCGGACAAAGTGGAAATCATCAGTGGGGTTTTTGAAGGGAAAACCACCGGAACGCCAATTTGTTTGCTGATAAAAAATCAGGACCAGCGATCCAAAGACTATTCCCGGATTAAAGATGTGCTTCGCCCCGGCCATGCTGTCTATACCTATTTGAAGAAATACGGTGTGTTTGATTACCGGGGTGGGGGCCGGGCTTCGGGTCGGGAAACCGCAGCCCGTGTGGCTGCCGGGGCAGTTGCCCGTCAGTTTCTGGCCCAACGGGGAATAAGCATCACTGGCTTTACACGCCAAATTGGCCCCATTCGGGCGGAAACAGTGGATTTTCAGGTAATCGAAACCAATGCGGTTCGGGCACCGGACCCGGAGGCCGCCGAGAAAATGATTGAAGCGATTAAGAAGGTTCGCAAGGAAGGAGATTCCCTGGGCGGTGTGGTGGAAATTGTGGTTCAAAATGTTCCGCCGGGATTGGGAGAACCGGTGTTTAACCGAATTGAAGCAGACCTGGCGGCAGCATTAATGTCCATTGGAGCGGTTAAGGGCGTGGAAATTGGGGAAGGGTTTCGCGCTGCCACCATGAAGGGTAGTGAGCATAACGATTTGTTCTACCGCGATGAGACCACCGGTGAAATCCGAACCCGAACCAACCATGCCGGAGGTACCCTGGGCGGGATTACTACCGGGGAAGACCTGGTTATCCGGATCGCAGTAAAACCCACGTCGTCCATTCATAAACCCCAACAAACGGTAACCGTCAACGGTGACCCCGTTGAATTTCGTACCGGTGGGCGGCATGACCCCTGTATTTGTCCCCGGGTGGTTCCGGTAGCGGAGGCCATGGTAGCCCTGGTGCTAATCGACCATATTCTGATGCAGGAACGTTTGCAACAAACAGACGAGCTGGAAACGTTACGGGAACAAATCAATACCATTGATACCCAGATGCTTTTGTTACTGGCACAACGCCAGCGGCTGGTGGAAAAAATTGGCAAACTAAAATCCCGGAAAGCCCTGCCGGTGCAGGACCCCGCACGGGAAAAATTCGTGTATGAGCAATGGCAATCCGTTGCCCGGGAGGTAGGCCTGAACGAGGAAATGGTTCAAAAACTGGCAGACCTCATTTTGTACTATTCACGTCAAACACAAGAAAATGTCCGATGAAAAATCTGGCAATTGTGGGTTTTGGGCGTTTTGGGCAGTTATTATACCGGTTTTTCCACAAGCAATTACCGGTGGGTGTGGTGGACCCATACCAGGCCGTTAAGCGCAAATACCGTAAAGTTCCTTTTATTTCACCTGCGGAACTTACAGAGTATGAATATATCATTCTGGCTACCCCTGTCTCAGCCATTGAGACGGTAGCAGAGGAAATTCGGGACCATCTGGCCCCCAGTACGGTGGTAATGGATGTGGGTGCTGTGAAGACCTATCCCCTTTCCGTGTTGCAACGGGAATTACCCGGGGAGGTGCATATTGTGGGTAGTCATCCCTTATTCGGACCGGATTCAGCCTCCCATGGCTTTAACGGGCATATTATTATTTTAACACCGACCCGGGTTGAAAAAAGCGCGTTCCAGCGTGTTAAACGTTTTTGGGAGCAGCAGGGGGTGGAGGTGGTGGAATTTACTGCCCACGAACAAGACCGCCTGATGGCGTGGACGCTGGCCCTCACGCACTTTCTGGGAAGGGCCTTGGTCCAACTGCCGTTACCGGAGACCCCCATTGCCACACGGGATTACAAATTTCTAAAAAACCTGATTCGAAAAATCAACCGTGATACTCCCGAATTATTTCTGGATATGCACCGGTTTAATCCCTACACTGCCGAAATGCGAAAAGCCCTGGCAGAAGCAATTGAAAGTTTAAAATCCCATCTTGACCATCTTCAGAAGGAAATTGATTAAAGCATTTTTCTTTTCGGGAAATGAACGTAAACTCCGGTAGGGAACGAAAGGGGAAGAGTGCGTGCACTTTTTAGGAGAATTGGCCGCCATGGGGACGGCCATTTGCTGGTCTTTTTCATCTGTGTTGTTTGCTGTTGCCAGTAAACGTGTTGGACCGCTGGTAATCAATTTATTACGGTTACCGCTGGCAATTGTGCTGTTATTTACAACCTACCTGGTAATTAATGGAAATTTCTCCATCCCGTGGCGTTCCGCTTCCTATCTGGCGTTAAGCGGATTAATGGGGCTGGCAATTGGGGACACCTTTTTATTTAACAGCATGGTATTGATTGGAGCACGGTTAAGCATGTTGTTGCTTTCGCTATCGCCACCCATTACCGCTTTGCTGGCATTTGTGTTTTTAGGAGAAGTATTATCTCCTCTGGACATCCTGGGTATTGGTGTTACGCTGGCGGGCGTGGTGTGGGTTGTGCTGGAACGGCCGGATAATAATCCAGTTATTCAAAAACCCTATCTGGTGAAAGGGGTCATTCTGGGTATTTTATCCGCAGTGGCACAGGCCATTGGATTGCTCTGGGCCAAAATGGGATTAACACCCCAGGTGGACCCACTATACGGCACATTAATCCGCATGGGAAGTGCAGCACTTATTTTGTGGCCCCTGAGTTTTTTGTTGAAACGGGTTAAAAATCCTTTTAAAATCATTAAAGCAGATACCACAGCAATAAAATTTTTATTATCGGGGGTGGTAATGGGCCCCTTTTTAGGTGTTTGGTTATCCCTGATAGCAGTGAAAAACACCAATACTGGTATCGCCGCTACAATCATGTCGGTTGTACCGGTTACCATGATTCCTTTAAGCATTAAGTTTGAAAAAGAAAGGCCTTCCATTCGTTCGGTATTTGGTGCAGTTGTGGCGATTGCTGGTATTGCTATTTTATTTCTAAGTTAATTTCAATGAGGAGGGGTTATATGGAAGCTATCGGATTAATTGGGTTTGGCCGTTTTGGTCAATTTCTGTATAAGTACATTGCGTCGGATTACATTGTCACAATTTATGACCCTCACAAACAGCAGGAACCGGATTTCGAGACCTATCCGTTTGCTGCCCTGGAGGAAGTGGCGTATAATCCGTTAGTCATTATTGCCACGCCTATTTCTGCTATTGAAAGTGTTGCCCGGAATATTGCCCCTCTCGTTCGCCCGGAAACAATTGTCATGGATGTCTGTTCGGTGAAAAATTATCCTCTGAATGTTTTAAATGAGTATTTACCGGAATATGCGGAAATCATTGGAAGTCATCCCTTATTTGGTCCGGAATCTGTTACAAAGTCCCTGCGGGGTAAAACGGTTATTCTTTCGCCAATTTATGCCTCCACAAAAAGTTTTGAGAAAATAAAGGCATTCTGGAAAGGGTTGGGTGTCCGTTCAATTGCCATGTCGCCCACAGAACACGACCGGGTAATGGCCTGGACGTTGGCACTTTCTCATTTTTTGGGCCGGGGCTTGGGGCGCTTAACTCTGCCCTCGGTACGGCTATCCACAAAAGATTACCGCATTCTTCGCCAGTTAATTGATCTGGTAAACAGAGATAGCATCCAGCTATTTCAGGACATGCACCGGTTCAATCCCTTTACGCGCGAAATGCGAAAGCAAGTGTTAAGAGAGTTGCAAAGTTTGAATGACGAACTGGATCACATGGTTTAACCGCCGTTGCTCCATTCAAAGTAAAACGAAGGGTCAATCTACCAGACAAACAAAATGACTGGAAGGAAATTATCCGCTGGATTCGGCTTTCCCGCGAAAAAATCTGCCCAGGTAACGAAGCGCGCTTAAGGCGACCTCCCAATTTTCGTACAGGTAAATCGTTCCCGAAATGATGGTCAGAAGGGTTACAATTGCCATGGCAATGCCAATAACATCAAAATACTGGGGGGTGTAAGGCGGTGCATCCGGAAACATATAATTACGGAAGTCAATGAAAATAAGAATGCCAAAAATGGTGAGCATCTGAGCAAAGGTTTTCCATTTGGCAACAATGTGGGTGACGATGGGTTTGCCAACATAC
>WGBF01000561.1 GCA_015494485.1 bacterium
CCTGGCTCTGGTTCATCAGGTGCACGGGGATACCCTGAAGGTGGTTACCGAACCGGGAGATTACGGAAACGGGGATGGCCTGCTTACCACAACGCCGGATGTGTACCTTGCCGTGCGTACAGCCGATTGCGCGGCGGTATTTCTGGTAGCACCCCGGGTGCCCCTGGTGGCCCTCCTGCATGTGGGGTGGCGGGGTGCCCGATTGAGATTTGTGGAAAAAACCGTGGGATTGTTACGCACCCGCTGGCACCTTTCCCCGGAGGAGCTGGTTGCAGTTGTTTCCCCGGCGTTGCATGGGTGTTGCTATGAAGTAACGGAAGAATTCCTCTCTTATTTTGACCAAACCTATTTCACTCAAAGGGAAGGGCGCTGGTATTTCCGGTTTGAACAGGTTCTGGCTGATGCGTTGCGTCACTCGGGCATTGTGCAGCACCGCTCTGCCGTCAGTCCGTGGTGCACGTCATGTGCCCCGGTTCCCCTGCATTCGTATCGGAGAGATAAAACCCCTCAGCGCATGTTTCATCTTATTGGAATTGCCAATAACGCTACCGTAGAAGGAGAATCCTATGGAATTGATTAAAGCCATTGTTCTGGGTATTATTCAGGGACTGTCCGAATTCCTGCCCATCAGCAGTTCCGGGCATCTGGTCATTTTTAGCGAATTGCTGAATTTTGTGGATAAAGGATTGGCGTTTGATGTATTCGTGCATTTTGGTACCCTGGTGGCCGTGGTGGTTGTGTTCTGGCGGGACATCTGGCAAATGATTGTTACCCTGCCCGGATTACCGGGGTTTATTGCCCGTGGCATGAAAATCAACGATGAGGCCGACCGGTACCGCGCTCTGGCATTGTTCATTGTAATTGGGTCGATTCCCGCCGGCGTCATTGGAGTGTTGTTTGAAGACACCATTGAACAGGTGTTTCACAGTCCCGTGTTTGCCCTGGTGATGTTGCTGGTTACAGCGGTTATTTTGTGGACGTCGCGCTATCCAAAGGAACGGGAATCATTCATGAACAGCAAGCATGCTCTGGCTATCGGATTTGCCCAGGCGTTTGCCATTATTCCGGGGATTTCCCGCTCCGGTTCCACCATTGTTACCGGTCTGTGGATGGGGTTAAACCGGGAACTGGCAGCCCGCTTTTCGTTTTTAATGTCGGTGCCGGTCATTTTTGGGGCAACGTTGCTGAAGTTCAAACACATGCTGGAAGTCCCGCCACCGGCTTCTCAAATCACCAATTTAATCGGGGGAACGCTGGCAGCCGCCATTTCCGGGTACTTTGCCATCATCTGGCTACTGGATATTGTGCGCAAAAAACGGCTGGAGTATTTCGCCTATTATTGCGCTGCGGTGGGGATTATTGGTTTATTGATTCTCCTGGGGTAATTGGTTTACCCATGCTGTTGAAATTCTATTTTGAAGTTGTGCGGGGTGGGAGTAATGTGTGCCTGTCCCGGCCAGTGCTAAGTAAACTGAATATCCATGATCACAATTTCTGCTTGGGTGCCAATGCGAATGGGTGGCCCCCATGCCCCCACACCGCTGGTCACATAAAAATGGGTATTTCCTTTCTGCCGATAGCCGTAACTGATTTCCCACACCCGGTTATTTATCCAGGTAAAGGGCCAGAATTGCCCGGCGTGGGTGTGCCCGGAAACCTGGAGGGTAACCCCTGCTGCTGCGGCCTCTTCCAGATGAACCGGCTGGTGGTCCATAACCACAATTATTGAGTCTTTTGAAACGTCCTGTAAAATTTCGTCAAGGAGTTTGCGGGGTTCATTGTAATATTTTCCGGTCGGATCCCTGCGGCCGACCAAAACCAATCCCGGGAGCGGCGTAACGACCGCATCTTCCAATACAGTTATGCCCGTCTGTTGAATGGCACTCACCGGATTGTGGTTTCGGATAAAATATTCATGGTTGCCGGTCGTGGCATACACACCCAGGGGCGCCTTCAGTGCAGACAACGGGGCAAGGGTGGACGCCCATCGTTTGGGAGGTAAATTTTCATCCAGAATATCCCCCGGAATTAAGATGAGATGGGGATTGAACCGGTTGACCTGTTCCACGATGCGAACCAGGTCCCGGCGCCGAATAATTGTACCCAGGTGAATGTCGGAGAAAACCACCAGACGCAGGGGATTCATGGGCAATGGGTGGTTTCCCGAAAGCGTTAAATCCAGGTGCGTAAAGCGAATTTGCCGGGCGTTCCAGTAACCAAAGACCAGGAGTCCGCTAACTGCCAGAATGGTGAGGTAAAAATAAGTTTGAACAAAAGACGGGGATAACGATGTTCCGAATAGCAGCGTGGCGAACCATAATCCATCAGCCAGGAAAGACGCCATCAGAAAGTACACGATGCTCCCCACATACAGGGAGCCGATAAAAATAAGTCCATCGCTGATAACATTCGGCCAGTGGCGCTCCAGGAGTCGCCCAACCGGATAAGCAAGCATGAACATACCGGCAATAATGGTAAAATAATGTCGGGATCCGCCGAAATACCCGATGGCTGCCCAGCCGGTGTAAAATAAGTAACTGTTGATAATGACGTAAATCCCCAGCACAATCCACAAAAACCGCGCTGTTGCCACGCTATTATCCGC
>WGBF01000562.1 GCA_015494485.1 bacterium
AAACCACCACCGCCAGAAAACTGAACTCCATATTCAGCACATCCGCCAGGAATCCACTGACAAAAGCCCCCAATGCGTAGCCGGAGTCCCGCCAGAAGCGATAAATCCCCAGCGCGGACGCCCGCCAGGTTACCTCCGCCACATCGGAAACCAGCGCCAGTAAAGTTGGGTACACCATAGCTGTACCCAATCCAATACCCACTGCGGCACCCACAAATTCCCAGAATCCACCTGCCCACAGAAGCGCTGCCACACCCACCCCCTGGAGCACCATTCCGGGTACAATTAACCGCCGGCGCCCAATGGCATCGGACAACGGGCCAAAACCAAGTTGCAGTATACTCCAGGCAATGGGATACGCAGCCACCACGGCACCAATTTTTTCCAGGGAGAGATGACGCGCGGATAAGAAGATCGGCAACAGCCCCCAGACCATCCCATCCTTAAAATTGGTCGCTAAACCCGCAAAGCTGGCTGCAAACAACGATTTATTCTTCCAGGAGGTTAAGTGGAAGCTGCGGGACAAGCCGGAAATGGCGCCAGTGCTGCTGCGGCTCTGCACCACTTCCGGCGACCGGGTATCGGGGATAAACAAGGACAATATGCTGCCCACAACCGCTAAAACAATTCCCAGGTAAAACGGATAGGGCCGCAAACCGTACGCATCGGCAACCACAGCGCTTACGTACGCCAGCACCGCAACCCCACCGTAACCGGCAAATTCATTTAGCCCAATCACCAGCCCCCGTTGCCGGGGCGTGGCCACATCCACTTTCATAACCACCGTCATGGACCAGGTAAGGGCCTGGCTGATTCCCAGCAAAATATTGGCCGCCAGCACCCAGTACCAGTTGGGGGCAACCATCAGCATAACCGGAATGGGCAAGGCGATTAGCCACCCCAGCACCAGCAAGCGGTGCCGCCCCCACTGTTCGGAAAATCCCCCCACAAAAAAATTGAATACCGCCTTGGTAATACCAAAAACGATGATGAACGTTAAAATGAGGGTTCGGGACTGAATGTGGAAATCCTGTTCGGCAATCAGAGGCAGGACAGCCCGCTCCATCCCAACCATACCGCCAACAAAAAAATTGGAAATGACCAGAAGGACAAAAATGCGCTTATTTTCTGCAATTCCGGCGTGGGGCTTCACCATTGCTTGCATACGATGTTAAATTGGCTGTCAATTTACAAATTTGTCAATTTCGGGTATTAAACCCGATTTTACCCGAAACATCTGGTTCAAAATCCGCTTTGCGGTTCCGGTACAAAAAACCAATCTTTTAACCCCTTTTTGGTGAACGGAAGAAACTTCCCGGACGCCACCGGTTCTTCCTTCCAGGGAATGGAAAGGTTTTCCGGCTTCGTGAAAACGCCGCGGGCATCCCAGCCCCGCCAGCGTTCAATTTCCACCTTTACGTTGCCAATGAAGGCCTTCAGGTAGGATTTTAACGGCACACTCTGCGAATCCGGGGAAAACCAGCCTTTAAATCCTTCGCGGAGCCCGGCAATTCCCACAAATTTCAGATTGCCGTCCAGATAATACAGGTTCAGTTTTTCACCCCGCACGGACGTTTGCCGGGTGGAACCATACAAATTCATTTTGGCATTGGAGAATTTTAAATACGCCCACACCGGAATTGCCAACCGGCCTTTGTGCTTGGCCATTGCACGGGCATAATAAAAAATGGAAATTCCCTCCTGCACCTTGGTGTGCAGCGTGATGACCGAATCCACCATCGTTACGGTATCCGCCGGAAACCACTTCTGCATGAAAATGTGCATCTTCATTCTGGAATAGTCCATCTGGTACCGGGTGTACAGAATATGGTCAGAACGCCGTTCCCACGATTCAAACGCGTGGGAAAACATATCCTCCCCAACGTACGATTCGTACAAATCGTGGATGTTCAGGAACAGCAAATCGGGATTGGAATCAATGTGAAGGCGGCACCGGTAAACGGGGTACCCATTGATTTCTGTTTTTTCCACCACCCGAAACCGCAGGGTACCAATGGTAAGAAACGACCATTTTACTTTGTAAACCAGGTCTTCGCCCACCCGCCATTTAAAGATGGGTTGCAACGTCTGCGGGTCCAGCTCGGGTTGCGCATCTGTGTTCGCCCAAAACCCACTACTGACGATGAACCAAACAAGCAAGAGCGTGAAGCGTTTCATACCGGTCACCCATTTTCCGTTTCCGATTTCAATCCCTACAATAATTTCATTTCCGGAACGGTTACTTCCTTCAACACCTCTACAAAATAGCGGTCGGTCATCCCCCCAATAAAATCCCGCACTTTTTCGGCATCACTGGTGGTCTCCCAATACTCCGGCACCTTTGTCGCCAGAAAATCCTTAAAGATGCGGGATTCTTTGCGATTGTTCTTTAAATCGTTCAGGAAATGGTCAAATAAAATGCGGAACCCGCGTTGAATTTTATCGTGGTCCCGCTTTATTCGGGGATTGTAGTAAATTTTCTCGTAATTGAACCGTTTCAACTGCAGCAGCGCATCGCTGATTTCTTCACTAAAGCACACGTAGGGCTTTTCAAAACTGTTGTATATGACGTCTTTAATCAGAACATCCATGATTTCTCCGTTCGTGCGTCCCAGTTTTTCCTGCAGTTCCTTAGGGATATCCTCCCGTTTAATAATTCCGATGCGAATGGCATCCTCAATATCCTGCCCGATGTAGGCAATGGTATCGGAAATCCGCATAACGCACCCTTCCATGGTAGCGGGCATCATTTCAACGTTCTCTCCGGCTTTCTTGCGACGGATGTACTGCTGCAAGTCTTCTTCCGTTTTATTCCGCTGGGGAACCAATTGCTGATTATGCACTTCCCCATCGTGGGATAAAATACCGTCCCGCACCTGAAACGTCAGGTTTAGTCCCCGGCCCCGCTTGGCCACCCGGTCCACAATATGCAGGCTTTGAATATGGTGATGGTACTGGCCAATACCGTGTTCTTCGCAAATTTCGGATAAAAATTTCTCGCCGTCGTGGCCAAAAGGCGAATGCCCCAGGTCATGCGACAGCGCAATCGCATCAATCAACTCCTGGTTTAACCGCAGGAATTTGCCGATGGTGCGGGCCACCTGGCTCACGCTCAGGGTGTGAATAATTCGGGAGGTTAACATCTCGTCCAAAACGGAAGCAAAATAAATTACCTGCGTTTTTCCCGCGTAACGGCGAAACGCCCCGCTGTACAAAATCCGGTCCCGGTCCAGTGCAAACGGGCTCCGCGGGTCCGGTGCTTCCGGATATCGCCGCCAGGCATCCGTACTGCGCGTGGCTTCCGGGGATAAATTGGCTTCCGTTTCTTCAATGATTTTCTGGGTAATATCCGCAAAAAATGCGTCAATGTGTTTCGGAATATGAGGCATACAAGCCCCTCCGCATTTTGGAATCCATCCAGATATGGGACAAATTTAAGTTACTCACGCCCATTGGGGATAATTCAATCCCTTTAATGTATTTTTTAAAATACACCGTTTCCCGCAGATTAAACAACGGGAAAAAGGGCATGTACTCAGAAAGTTTATTTTCGATTAATGTATAACACCGGTTCCGTTCTCTGGCGTGCATGGAACGCTCCGCACGGTCCAGGAGGGAGTCAACTTCCGAATTCTTAAACTGCCACAGATTCATTTGCTGGTTGCTTCGCAAAAACACATCGAAATAGAAAAAGGGGTCCGGTAAATCCTGGCTCCATCCCCATAAGAATAAATGGACATCCCCTTTTAAAAACTGAATTTCACGTTTGGAGTCCGGGAAGTAATATTTTTTAATTTGTACCGGTATGCCAAGGGCTTCCAGATTCTTTTGAATCAACTCGAACATGACCTGGCTGTGGATGGTGGTGTCCCCGGCTAATGTTACCGTCGGCAGGGTATCCAGGTGATGTTTCGCCATGAACCGCTTCAAATAAAAGCGGGCGCTGTCCAGGTTGTAATTGGGCACTTCCCGGATGATGCCTTCGTGGGGATAATAAAAGGGGGTAAAATGTTTTTGCAAGCGGGCCGTGCCATAGGCGGAGTCCACCAATTCCTGCCGATTGATGCCAAATGCAATAGCCTTGCGGAAATCCACCGCGCTGGACGGAAATTGTTTGCAATTAAATCCCAGTAAATAAACACCCAATGAAGGCTGATTGACGACAAAAAACACCTCATCCACCCAATCACCCACATAATAATAATACATATTAATATCAAAATTGAGGGAATCCGCATATTGCCGCTGTTTTTCCCCCAACGGGAAGAATACCGTTTTAATGTACGGTGGTTCCAGGTTATTGGGATTCCAGTGAGCGGCTTCCAGAATTAATGCCGTATCGGATTGCACCGCAACGCGGTACGGCCCGGAACCAATGAGGCGGGGATTTTTTCCCTGCTTGAGCTGCTCAAGAACGGTAGCCGGTAAAATTTTTACCTCCGGGAGAGCCAGAAGAGTTAAAAAGGGTGCAAAAGGCTGCTTCAAGTGAATTTGTATTTTGCGGTCACCCAGAACCCGGATTCCCCGGATGGTATCGGCCGTGCCCGCCAAAAACTCTTCCAGGCCATCGATGACTTTAAAATACGGTAAGTTGTACGACTCTCCGGCGTTGCGAAAATAATACTTAAAACTGGCCAGTACATCCTGCGCTGTCACCGGTTGGCCGTTATGAAACGTCCGGGTGGAATCCAGATAAAACGTGTAGGTTAAGCGATCAGCTGAGATTTCCCAGAAGTCGGCCAGGTCCGGTACGGGAGCCAGTTGATTATTCAAACGCACCATACCCTGAAAGATTTGATTCAGAAAGAATATTTCATCGGCAAGCCGAATTTCATACGGCAGCAATCGTAAGGGCGCAGGATTGGAAATAACAATCAAGGTATCTTCCGACTTTACCGGTTGCTCTTCCCGGGAAACGGTAACCTGTTTTGATGTTAAATACAGCTTATAGGC
>WGBF01000563.1 GCA_015494485.1 bacterium
CCTTAGTGGAGGGCTCCGTGACTACCCCGCATGATGAAGAACGCATCCACAAAATTCGGCGCCAGTCCCGGGTATTAATTACCATCGGCGCCTGTGCAACGGCGGGGGGCATTCAGGCACTGCGTAATTTCGCCGATGTGGAGGAATACACCCGCATCGTGTACGCAAACCCGGAATACATCGAAACCCTGAAACGCTCTACCCCTATCGATGAACATGTGTTTGTGGATTTTGAACTGCGGGGGTGTCCGGTAAACAAATATCAATTACTGGAAGTGCTCAATGCATTTCTGAATGGGCGGAAACCCAATGTAAGTCCCCACAGCGTGTGCATGGAATGTAAACTCAAAGGGAACATCTGCGTCATGGTTGCTCATGGCACGCCGTGTCTGGGTCCCGTAACCCATGCCGGTTGCGATGCCCTGTGCCCCACCTACAATCGGGGCTGCTTTGGGTGCTACGGGCCCAAGGAAAATGCCAATCCGCCGGGATTAAGCCGCCAGCTGGAGGCAATGGGAATTCCGGCAGACGATATTCTGCGATTGTATCGTGGTTTTAACGGATATGCACAACCATTTAGAAAAGAGAGTGAGCGCTATGAAAGAGAAAGCTAAATCCAGAACGATTAAGGTGGATTATCTTGCCCGCGTTGAAGGTGAGGGTGCCCTGTACATCCGCACCCGTGGGAATGAAATTGTGGACTGGAAATTCAAAATTTTTGAACCTCCGCGGTTTTTCGAGGCGTTTTTACGGGGCCGCAAATACAGCGAAGCACCAGACATCACGGCCCGAATATGCGGGATTTGCCCCATTGCCTATCAAATGAGTTCCACCCATGCCATGGAATACATTTTTGGGATTACGCCCACTCCGGCTATTCGTGAACTGCGCCGTCTGATCTATTGCGGGGAGTGGATTGAAAGCCACGTGCTTCATGTGTTCATGCTGCACCTACCGGACTTTCTGGGAATGCAGGATGTTCTTCAGATTTCTCAGGTGAACCCGGAAGCGGTGCAGAAAGCCCTTCGCATGAAAAAAATTGGTAATGAAATTGTGCAGCTCCTGGGTGGCCGGGAAATTCACCCCATCAACGTACGAGTGGGTGGTTTTTACAAAATCCCACCGCGCAGCCGGTTCGAAGCCATGCTACCGGATTTGCGCTGGGCGTTGGACACCGCTGCGGAACTCACGGAATTTATTGCCTCACTGGATTTCCCCCGGTTTGAACAGGATTACGAATTTGTCGCCCTGCAACATCCCGACGAATACCCCTTCAACAAAGGACGGCTGGTATCCAACAAGGGCTTGAATATTGCCGTGGATGAATACGATCAGCATTTCGAAGAAATTCACGTACCCCATTCCAATGCGCTCCATTCTGTGTTAAAAGAGCGGGGAGCCTACCTGGTGGGCCCGCTGGCGCGGTTCAACCTCAATTTTGAGCAATTAACACCCCGTGCACGGGAAATGGCTGAACGCATTGGCTTCACGCCGCCGGTTACCAATCCCTTTAAAAGCATTCTGGCCCGGATGATCGAAACCATTTTCGCCTACGAAGAAGCCATTCGCATCATCGAACACTTTCCACAAACGGACAAACCTGCCGTCGATTACACCGTACGGGCGGGTGTGGGCTACGGATGTACGGAAGCCCCCCGGGGTATCCTGTACCACCGCTACAAGGTGGATGAAACCGGGGTCATCCAGGATGCCAAAATTATCCCTCCAACCTCCCAGAATCAAAAAATCATTGAAAGCGATCTGCAGCATTTTGTACAGAAATACATTTCGCTCCCGGACGAAGAGTTGCAGTGGAAGTGCGAACAGGCCATCCGCAATTACGATCCTTGCATCAGTTGTGCCACCCATTTTCTGAAGTTGAAAGTAGACCGGGAGTAGCGTTGGCTGGAAGGGGAAACCGAAAACGCTTTCTGCCCCGCCCTGTTTCGGCGGGGCGTTTTTGTTTTGCTTGCGCCATTTCACTCTTTTGGGGAACCCGGGTCAAAAGCAGGTAATACAGTGCCGGCACCTATTCGTGAATGGATTTTGAGACACGGCAACCTCCGGCTTATTCCATGGGTTCCAGAACCTGCAGCAAAAACGCCTTCAGGTACTCCCCTTCCGGATGGAAAATGCTTACCGGATGGTCGTGGGGTTGCCCAAAGCGCCCGATAATCTGCACCTGGCGTCCGGCGTCCTGTGCCGCTGCAAACAGCACCTTCTGAAACAGTGACCAATCCAGGTAATGAGAACACGAACACGAAAGCAACACCCCTCCGGGTTCCATTTTTTTCAGGGTGCTTAAATTAATATCCTTGTATCCCCGGGTTCCCTGGGCGACATGCCGTTTCTTTTTAATAAACGCCGGGGGATCCAGCACTGCAAAATCGTAGCGTTCTTCCGTTTGCCGCAAAAAATCAAACACATTGGCCACCACAAATTGGTGGCGATTGGGATCCAGACCATTGAGTTTAAAATTCTCCCGCGCCAGGGCCAGGGCTGGTTCGCTGATGTCTACCGAAATGGTGGGAATACCCGCCAGGGCGGCGTACACACTAAATCCCCCACTGTACGAAAACAAATTCAGCAACCGTTTGTGGCGGGAAGCCAATTGCCCGATGCGTTGCCGGTTTTCCCGCTGGTCCAGGAAAAAGCCCGTCTTCTGGCCTTCCTGCAAATCCACCCAGAATTGAACACCGTTCTCTTCAATCACGTGACGGTCCGGTACCGTCCCCCACACAACTTCTTTGCGGGAAGTCAGCCCCTCATCTTTGCGGGAGGGCGATTCACTGCGCTCCAGAATTCCCGAAGGTTCCAGAATCCGACGCACTGCAGCCACCACCACATCCCGCAGCCGGTCCATCCCCAACGAATTAATTTGCAGCACCACGATGCCATTGTAATAATCCACAATCAACCCTGACAACCGGTCTGCATCGCTGTTTACCACACGGAACGCGTTGGTACGGGCAGGCAGTAAACGCTGGCGTTGCTTCAGGGCGGCGTGCAACCGCTGTTCAAAAAAGGTGGCATCAATGGGTTCATCCGTAAACGTCAGCACCCGCACAAACAACTGAGATTTGGGGTTAATGAATCCTTTGGCCTGAAAATTCCCATCGTAAGAGACTACCCGTACAATATCGCCGGGCTGGTAATCGCCTTCCACCCGGTCAATCGCCCCGGAGTACACCCAGGGATGGTAATTCTTAATGGATTTGGCCCGCCCCTTTTTTAACACCACTGTGGCAGACGTATTTTCCAGCATCATTTCCCTCCACCTTTCCGTTTGGTAACCCCTGATGTTGACGGCGGCAATCGGTAGCAACAGCCTGGGAATTCCGAATCCCGATTTTTCCTTCAAATTAGTTTTCGCCGCCGGAACGTCGTATATTAGAAATTCAGCTCAACGGGAGTCAAGTAATGAAAAAGTTGGCCGTTATTTTTTTGCTCAGTGGGTTGCTCTCCGTTACTGCCCAACAGGCAGGCAGCCATTTCCAGCAGGAAATTTACCAGGCGCGGGACAAGGTACTGCCCGCATTGGTTCACATTCAACCCATTATTTCGGTGTACACATCGGGGGAAAAACAACACACTACCGTTACCGGCTCGGGGGTTATTTTTAGCCCGAAGGGGTACGTGCTGACCAACCACCATGTGGTGGAAAATGCCGAAAAGGTGTGGTGCACCCTTTCGAACAAGGAACGCATTACCGCCCGGGTGGTAGGCAGCGATCCGGAAACGGACATTGCTGTCATTCAATTAAATCTTGAGGAGCTGAAAGCCGATTCCCTCCCCTACGCCCGGTTGGGCAATTCGGACAGCCTGCAGGTAGGGCAACTGGTACTGGCGCTGGGGAGTCCGCTGGGGCTTTCCCGTTCCGTGTCCATGGGGGTTGTCAGCTCCATTGACCGCTACTTTCCGGGATCCGGTTCCAAAATTTCCCCCTACAACCTGTGGATTCAAACCGACGCCGCCATTAATCCCGGCAACAGCGGAGGGCCCTTAATCAATTTGAATGGCGAAGTGATTGGCATTAACGCCCGGGGGGTGTTTCTGGCGGAAAACCTGGGATTTGCCATTCCCATTAACCTGGCGCGGGAAATTGCCACCAAAATCATTCAAAAGAAAAACGTAAAGCGCGCCTGGGTGGGGCTGGAATTCCAGGAAATTCACGATTTCAAAGAGTACTTGGGGAAACCGGACTTCCGGGGCGTGCTGGTCGCCGAAGTGTTTCCGCGGTCGCCGGCACAAGCCGCCGGCATTCAACCGGGCGATGTGCTGTTGAAGCTGAACAATCACCCCCTGCATGCAGAATATGAGGAGAATCTCCCTGCTATTCGCAAATTGTTCGCGGATTTACCCATTGGTAAACCGGCAACCCTTACGCTGTGGCGAAATGGCAAAATTCTTCGCAAAAAGATCACGCCCATTGAAGAGCCGTTTCACACCTCCACGGAATTTGAAGCCACCGCCTGGGGGATGGTGGTCAATAACTTAAACTGGGACGTTTACCAGGCGGAGCGTTTGCCGGATTTCAACGGCGTGTACGTGGTCGGTGTCAAAACCGGCGAACCGGCTGACCGGGCGGACATTTCCACCAACGACGTCATCCGTTCCGTCGACGGGCGCCCCATACACAATCTGGATGATTTCAAACAGGTGTACCAGACGGTAAAAGACAAGCCGCTGGTACTGCTGGAAGTCATGAATCGCGGCATTATTTATTACAAAGTGATTAAACTGAGCGAGACCCCCAACTAAAGGGATAAAGACCATGATGACGATACGCCCATACACGCTTGTATTGCTGTTCTTAATCGTGGTGGCAGGATACGCTGCCCCCAAAACCGCTGCCGAAATTTACCAGCAATTCCGGCCTATTCTCTGCCATGTTACGTACTACCAGAATGTGGCCATGCATTCCAAAATTGGCTCCTACATGAAGATTAAACAGCACCGCAACGGCATCCTGGTAAACGACCGGGGTCTGGTGATGGTAAGCAGCGATGTTTACCCCCTGTCACTGGACATTATGACCGGCGGTGCTTCTTTTTTCAGCGGGGAACCCACCGATTTTGAAGTGGAATTGAGCACCGGTAAAAAATACAAAGCATCCTTTGTAGGAAAGGACGACCAGGCCGGCGTTGCCTTCCTGCAGATGGAACTGCCCCCCAACACCAAGGTACCCTTTATTACCTTTCAGCCGGATACCCTGGTTCCCGGTACACCGGTGTTTGTACTGGAATTGCTTACCAGCCGATACCAGTTCCAGCCAGCAATTCAGGCGTTCCAGATTAATGCCCGAATTGACAAACCCAATCTGCGCTACATCATTACCAACGCCCAACCGCAACTCTCCAGTTGCGGCCTGGTACTCACGGCGGACGGCCATGCCATCGGGATTACCCGGGGGGCATCCCTGGATAACGCCCTGCTGTCCGAAGGTCTGGACGAATACCGACCGGACTACATCGAAATTATTCCGGCCGGGGAGTTTATGCCCCTGATTCAACACCCACCGGTAATCAGCCGCAAAACATTTCGGGGGCGGGCCTGGCTGGGCATCATCATGCAAGCCCTGACACCGGAATTGAAAACCGTGTGGAAGGTGCCGGCAGACGGTGGGGTGGTCATTAATAAAATTTACGAAAAATCCCCTGCTCAGGCGGCCGGTTTGAAACCTGGAGATGTCATTATTGCACTCAACGGGGAACAACTGCCCATTACCAAATCGGAAGACCTGGATATTTTCCGCAACCGCATTTTACAACAGCAACCTGGCAGTACCGTTACCCTAAAAATATTCCGTAAGGGGAAAATCCTGACCAAAACCGTGCGCCTGGCGGCAGCCCCGCGTTCCATTGACCTGGCCGAAAAATACCAGTTACCGGAATTGGGGTTCGAGGTGCGGGAACTCACACCGGGCGTATTGTATGAAAACGACCTGCCGCTGAACACCAAAGGGGTGTACGTGTAC
>WGBF01000564.1 GCA_015494485.1 bacterium
GTAATGCGGTGTGCCTCCCGCTGCAAATAAGACCCCGGCGCCGCAATGGAATCACTAAAAATAAGGGTGATTAAATCAAAGTGTTTGTCTTCAAATTTCCCATTGTGTATCTGGACGTCGCCGTAAATCACCGGATGTTTTAACGGTCCGACCGCATTCAGGGTGTAATCAAATGTTCCCCGAACCGGTACCCGTTTACCGGCAATGGTTTCCACCAGAAAATTGCTTTCCACCTGTTTCCCGTTTACCGCCAGTTGCAGCGAATCGTTGAATATGTGGTAGGTGAATGTGGCCTGGGCCACCGGCGCATTGTTCAATTGAATCCAGAACGCCTTGCTCCGAAACAATCCGTTTTGCAGGCTGCCGGCAATTCGGGTGGCGTAATATCCCACCCCATTAATAATGAAGTCCCGGGCGTTGAGGTCCAGATTTAACTGCGGATTGTCCAGCGTGCCCGATACCCGGATGTGCCCGGTAATTTTGCCTTCCTGAAGCAGGCGACTCAGTTGGGGATTTTTCTTAACGTAATTGCCCACTTCAATGTTGTTGAGCACCAGATTCCCCTGAATCCGGTTGCTATCCTGGCTGGAGTAAAACAAATCCCCTGTTAACAGTTCCGGTAACTCCACCCGCGCCGACACGCCGGTGGGGGTTAGAGACAACCGGGCTTTACCGCGAATTTGCACCGGCGCCGTCGCCAACCAGAAGCGGGTATTAAACTTTTGTTCTTCCTGAAAAACATTTTTCAGATAACCGTTTAGCTGCGCAACTTTTTCTCCGTCCCCTTTCCGGTAGGCCAGAACACTGGTGGTCAGCAGGGTATACGGCCCGGCCAGATAGGCATTAATTTTGTAGGGCCTGGCCCATTTTTTAATCACCTCACTGGATGTTAACTGCCGCAGGGGGAAATTTTTGACATCCAGAATACGAAAGGTTGGGTTGGAAAACAATTGCTTTACTTCCACAAACGTCTGCAATGAATCCCCAACGATGGGGCTTCTCCCCACAGCGGTCAGGTGTTGGTCCTCCAGCCGAAGCCTTCCGTTTAATTGTAGCACAGTTGCAGAAGTATCCGCAATGTTCAGACGATAGGTGCCGTCAAACGTTTTGGCAATAAAATCCCCGGCAAAGTTCCACCGTACATCAACGGTTTTGCGATTCAATCGGTCCAGAATATGAAACAACCCGTCGGGGACATGAACAAAGGAATGCAATGTAAACGAAAGGTGATTATTCTGAAAATCCACAATGCCTTTGCCCTGTGTTCGGAATTGCTTGAAATCCGCCTGCAGAGCGGGAAATTCCAGTTGTTTATTCTGATAGACCAACTCCACCTGGTTGTTTTGAAACGGTACAACGGCATACAACAGACTTGGCGCGGTTGCCCGGGCGCGAATGGTTAAATTGCGGAGCGGGCCGGTAAATGTGGCTTCGCCGTCGGCCTGACCTTCTTTCAAATATTCAAAAATAGCGTGAGACCGTTGCAGGTATTTCAGGGAATACCCGGTGACCCAGAGTTTCCAGTTTACCTGCGGATGGGTAAGGGGGGCAATGGTACCGCTGAAAACCGCCTTGCCATCTTCCACGGTGCCCTGAATGGGCAGCAATGTTAGCGTGTCCCCGGAAAAGACCAGCGTGGCGCTATCCGCGGCAATGCGCTGGTTAAACACACTGCCCTGTATGGACCGGGTTTTCAGAGTGCCGTTGAGGGCCAGTTGTTCCGGGTTATCCAGGGAAAAATCAATGGTTACTACCCCGTTTAATACTGCATTGGTTAACGTAAAAAAGGGATGATTCAACAACGGCAGGTTGTTGTTCAACCGGCTGTTTTCAAAATGGAGCTGAGCATTTACCCGGGTATCCGGAATATGCAAATTGCCAATCAGGCGTACGGCGGACTGCGGTTCGTCCAGCAATGCCCCTTTCAAGTTAAACCAGAGGTAACCACTGTTGCGGGATTGCAGCGTTCCGGTTAACTGTTGCAACAACGGAATCTGCCGGGTGCGCCCTTCCAGCAAAATGACACTCCCATCTTCCACTTCCAAGAAGGAAATATTGGGAAGCTTTTGCAGCTTCTGGAGCATGCTGGCAAATCGCTGGGGATTCATCCGGGATGTTTCAGCGGCGTTTTGAGGTGCAGCCTGAAGCCTGAGCTGGGGGCCTTTTAACCGAATGCCGGTTACCGCGCCGATGGGGTTAAATTCGTTCTGCACAAATTTTAAGATATTTAAACGAATTTCCAGGCGATCCAGGTGAAACGCAAAGCGCCCGTTCTGGGAAGAGATTTCAATATTTTTAAATGAAACACTCACCGGAGACAGGCTAAAATCCTGAAAAAACACCGTCTCTCCGGTAATCTGTTCCACCTTTTGAATGAGGGTCTGGCGAAGACGCTGTTTGAGCGGTGCAAAGATCCAGATGCCTTCCAGCAGCAGAAACAAGGTCCCCAAGATTCCAATAAGGGCAATCCAGTGTACGTATTTTCTCATTGGTTCATGTTTTCAACTAAAATTTTCATAAAGCATTGTAATGTACAAAACGAACCATCAATCATCAATTTATTATATAGCCAAGTGACGGAAAAAGATTCGCAATATTGAATTTTCTCCCCTTGCCCGTCGAATCCGCCAATTTCATTGAGCCAATGAAAAATGGACGATTTCTGCAAATAATTTTTCTGGTACACGGCGGTTTAATTTCATTGGGAATTTGAAAACCACGCGTGTTCCGGCAGTTCTGTCTTTCCCGTGGTTCCGCACGAATTTCCCCGAAGTTAAACTAAGAGAAAAGAGCCGACTCATTTCTGCCCCCTGCCCGTTTAATCCGTGAAAAGTGCTTCCTGCTGCAAAGGACAACGTTGCCACTATTTTCCAATCGCTTGATGCGGCCATTCCAAACTACAGGTTTCCGGTAAGCAATTGCTGAACCGTAACCACCTGCAGGTTTCGCTGTTTTAATGAATCCAGCAGAGCCGGTAGCATTTTGTACATGGGACGTGCGCGGTGATTCCCCAGGTGCATGAGAATAATCTTTCCTTTCAGCCGGCGGGGTTTCCCCCGGGAAAACAAAATGCGGTGGAGTGCCTGGTCGGGTGTGCGATACAAGGA
>WGBF01000565.1 GCA_015494485.1 bacterium
CTCCCCAACCCTGCAGGCGCTGCACGCCTTGTGTAAAGGAGGCAATTTTTACATCGTTACCGGTTTTGCCGAAAAAGCCAGGGACAAATTGTTCAACAGCGCGGTGCTTCTGGGACCGGAAGGCATCCTTCATGTGTACCGAAAACTCCATTTATTTAATGAAGAAAAGCACTGGTTTGACCCCGGAGACGTTCCCCTTGCGGTAACTTCTGTTCGGGATGCCCGAATTGGCATGATGATTTGCTTTGACTGGATTTTCCCGGAAACCATGCGTACGCTAACCGTCCTGGGTGCTGACGTTATCTGTCATCCCTCCAATCTGGTGCTGGCGTATTGCCAGCAAACCATGCTTTCCCGTTGCCTGGAGAATGGCGTGTTTGCCATCACCGCCAATCGCTTTGGGGCAGACCGTCGTCCCCACGGGGTGTTGAATTTCACGGGGAAAAGCCAGATTGTTGCCCCACGGGGGGAATTGCTGCACCGCGGCCCTTCCCGCCGCACGGAATTGTTCATTACCGAAATTAATCCCGAATTGGCGCGCGACAAGCAATTTACGCCTAATAATCATCTAATGCAGGACCGGCGACCGGAATTTTACCATCCATTGTGCCAGTAAATCAATTTTTAGTGAATAAATCCAGTACAGCGGGGTAAATGGGGATGGTTATTGAAACGGGCAACCAACATGGAAAAGAGTTTACCGGTAGAATTGGGCACGATGGACGGGTTTGAGGAAACAGCTGAAACCATCGATTACGCCAATGTTTCTGACGCAACACTGGTGCACCGGGCACTGCAACACGATATGCGCGCCTACGAAACGCTGGTGCGGCGCCATTATCAAAATGCCTATCGGACGGCCTTGCTCCTTACCCACAATGCAGACGTTGCCCTGGATATTTCCCAGGAAGCCTTTGTGCGGGTACACCGCAATCTTAAGCGGTTTACCCCTGACAAACCGTTTGGTGCCTGGTTGTACCAGATTGTTAAAAACTTGTGTTTAAATTTTTTGCAGCGCCACCGCAAGCGCTGGCGGGTGTTTACGGATGTTTTTACGGAAAAAGCACCATCGTTGCCCGACGCAGGTGACTCCCCTCTGAACAAACTACTTAAGGACGAAAAACGCCAACAGGTATGGAAAGCATTGCAAAAATTATCCGCTGCGGAGCGCGAAATCATTATTCTAAAAGATTTTAACGATTTTACCTATGAAGAAATTGCCGACGCGTTGCAAATTCCGATGGGCACGGTGATGTCCCGTTTATTTTATGCCCGCAAAAAACTGGCTCGATTACTGGGAGGTCATCATGAAAGCGATTGATTGCCAGCGTGCCCGGGAATTAATGATGCGCCAGGTGGACGGGGTGATTACCCCAGAGGAACAAACGGCTCTGGAAGCACACCTTCGGCAATGCCCCCGGTGCCAACAAGATTTTACCGACATTCAACATACAAAAGAGGTAACCAATGCCATGAAGAAGGAATTATTGCCCGATATGGCCTGGGATGAATACTGGCAACACGTCTACAACCGCCTGGAACGCGGGATCGCATGGATACTGATTTCGGTGGGATTGATTCTCATCCTGGGATATGCTGCGGTGGACTTTTTACGGGAAGTGGTATTCAATCCCCAGATGGGGTTAATGGAACGCATTGGCATTACCAGCCTGGTGGTGGGCAGCATTGTGTTACTGATCTCCGTCATCCGGGAAAAACTGATGACACGCAAGGTGGACAAATACAGGGAGATTCAACGATGATTATTACCACAACCGAAACAGTTCCGGGAAAAGAAATTGCGGAAATTTTAGGGATTGTTAAAGGAAATACTGTACGGGCCCGCAACATTGGGCGGGACATTTTAGCCGGGTTGAAAAACCTGGTGGGCGGAGAAATTGAAGAGTACACCAAACTGATTGCGGAAGCGCGGGAACAGGCCCTGGACCGCATGATTGCCCAGGCAGAAGCCCTGGGAGCGGATGCCATCATTAATTTACGCTTCAGCACCTCTTATATTATGGCCAGCGCATCGGAAATTCTGGCCTACGGCACCGCAGTGAAGCTGAAATAAAAATCGGCGAAGCGCGCAGGCACTTCGCCGATTGAGAGGAGAGGTTTTTGTTAAAGGGTATTACAGTTTCTTTTTGCTGAAATACCAGTCCACAATTTCCAGGCCTTCTTCCTTCACCCGTTTTTCAGCATCATCGGCCGTTTGCGGCGGCGGAACGATGACCGGTTCGCCCGGATGCCAGTTTTCCGGAGTGGCAACACCGTATTTATCGGTGGTTTGCAGGGCTTCCAGAACCCGCAGAATTTCTTCAATGCTACGACCATTGGTTAACGGATAATACACCATGGCGCGCAGTACCTGATTGGGATCGATAATAAACACGGCACGAACCGCACTGGTATCCGAAGCCTGGGGATGAATCATCCCGTATGCCTTAGCGACTTTCATGTCCAGATCGGCAATAATCGGGAAGGGAATTTCCACTCCGAATTTTTCCTTAATGTTGCGAACCCAGGCAATGTGCGAGTAAATACTGTCAATGGAAAGACCAATAACCTGAGCATTGCGTTTTTTGAACTCATCGTAGAGTTTGGCAAAGCCCAAAAATTCCGTTGTACATACCGGGGTAAAATCGGCCGGATGAGAAAACAGAATTACCCATTTCCCCTTGAAATCGGACAGGCTTAATTCCCCGTGAGTGGTCTTGGCTGTAAACTGGGGAGCGGGTTCATTAATGCGGGGTAAACTCACAACTTCCTGGGTTTCTTTGAGTTCTTCACTCATGGTGGCATCCTCCTTATTTTAGCACCATCATTGATTTTAATTAGTTGAGATAGTTATTAGATCCAAACCCAACCTCAAAGTTACAACAATTTCATAATTATTATTATTTTGAAAAAGTGGGAAGTTTCCCACAAAAATTTTTCCCGGAAAACACCCCGGTTTTTCAGGCACACTGTGTTCAATGCGTACTGCCTTTCGTCGCTTGATGGGATGTGCAATACGCGAATAATAAAAAAGCCCCGCACTTTGGCGGGGCTGTAGGCAATACGAATCATGAAACCGGTGATTAGTACATGCCCATACCACCACCGGCACCCGGAGCAGGAGCCGGTTCTTCTTTTTCCGGAATTTCAGCCACAACGGCTTCGGTCATCAACAACAGACCGGCCACAGACGCAGCATTTTCAATGGCGGTACGGACCACTTTGGTCGGGTCAATAATACCG
The DNA here is from genome assembly GCA_015494485.1 of bacterium. GTDB lineage: Bacteria > Calditrichota > Calditrichia > RBG-13-44-9 > J042 > WGBF01. Next base: position 3,244 of record WGBF01000565.1, read on the forward strand.
GCTTTCACCATGTCTTCTTCAAAATCTTCCTTGGCAGCATTAAAGCCAAAGTTGGTATTTTTGGCTTCTTTGACCCGCTGCACAATCACGGAACCTTCCAGACCGGCGTTGTTCACGATCTGGCGAATGGGTTCTTCCACTGCGCGACGGACAATGTTCACACCAATCTGGCGGTCACCGTCCAGGCTCAGTTTTTCCAACGCCGGAATGCTGCGCAACAAGGCCGTGCCACCACCGGGAACAATACCTTCTTCAACTGCGGCACGGGTTGCATGCAGGGCGTCTTCCACGCGGGCCTTCTTTTCTTTCATTTCCACTTCCGTAGCCGCACCGATTTTAATGACTGCCACACCACCAGCCAATTTGGCCAGCCGTTCCTGCAGTTTTTCGCGGTCATAATCTGAGGTCGTTTCTTCAATCTGCCGCTTAATTTGCTGGATACGGGCCTGGATGTCTTCGGTCTTACCAGCACCTTCCACGATGGTGGTATTGTCTTTGTCAATTACCACCCGTTTGGCAGAACCCAGGTCACCCAGCACCGCATTTTCCAGTTTAAATCCGGCTTCTTCGCTGATCACGCGACCACCGGTGAGGATGGCAATATCTTCCAGCATGGCTTTGCGGCGATCCCCAAAACCGGGTGCTTTAACAGCAGCTACCCGCAGGGTTCCCCGCAGTTTGTTGACCACCAGAGTCGCCAGTGCTTCCCCTTCCACATCTTCCGCAATAATCAACAGGCTTTTGCCGGTTTGCGCCACCTTTTCCAGAATGGGCAACAAATCTTTCATTGCGGAGATTTTCTTGTCGTAAATCAGAATGAGGGGATCTTCCAGAATGGCTTCCATGGTTTCCGGATTGGTCACAAAATAGGGGGAAATGTAACCACGGTCAAACTGCATCCCTTCCACCACATCCAGCGTGGTTTCGGTGGACTTGGCTTCTTCCACGGTGATAACGCCATCTTTCCCCACCTTTTCCATGGCTTCGGCAATCAGTTCGCCAATTTCCATATCGTTATTGGCGGAAATGGCACCCACCTGGGCAATTTCGGTTTTGTTTTCAATGGGACGGCTCAGTTTCTTCAGTTCTTCCACCACCACTTTAACCGCTTCTTCAATACCGCGCTTAATTTCGGTGGCATTGGCGCCCGCGGTAACATTTTTCAGCCCTTCGTTGAAAATGGCCTGAGCCAGCACCGTTGCCGTGGTGGTTCCATCACCGGCATCATCGCTGGTTTTGGAAGCCACTTCTTTCACCATCTGGGCACCCATGTTTTCCATGGGATCTTCCAGTTCAATTTCCTTCGCCACGGTCACGCCGTCTTTGGTTACGGTGGGCGCACCAAATTTCTTTTCAATCACCACATTACGGCCTTTGGGGCCCAACGTTACTTTTACTGCATCGGCCAGCTGATCGACACCTTTTTTCAGCTTAGCACGGGCATCCGCGCTGTATTCGATCATTTTCGCCATAATAACACCTCCTTAGTTTTCTGTTTTATTTCTCAATAACTGCAAGAACATCACCTTCTCGCAAAATCAAATATTCCTGACCATCTATTTCAATTTCCGTACCGGCATACTTGCTGTAAATGACCACATCGCCAACTTTCACTTCCGGCTTAATGCGCTCGCCATTCTCGGCCAGACGTCCCGGCCCAACGGCCACCACTTCGCCCCGCATGGATTTTTCCTTGGCGGTGTCCGGTAAAATAATCCCGCCAGCGGTTTTATCTTCCTCAATGGGGCGCAACACAATCCGATCCGCTAATGGCTTTACCTGCATAACCCCCTCCTTTATTTTTTGTTGTTTTTTCTGAACTTAGACGTATTTTTTAGCAAGCTCACATTTAGAGTGCTAAAATTTAATTTTTAAATCCCCCAATGCAAGCAAAAAATAAAGTGTACATTGGGGGAAAAGACGAATTTGGCTATTCGTTGCACCCTCACCGGGAATTCTCTATATTTTCCCAGCAGGGCACGGAGAAATAAGATGATACAGCGCCATCGTTTGTTACAGGATATATTTAATTTTTTAAAAGCGCAGGAGTTCCTGAAAAAATTTCCTCAATGGACGGAACGCGACCTTAAGCAGGCATTGTTCGGGGATGCAAATCACTCATCCCCGGAAGCATCCGCGCCCCAAAACGCCCGCCTGATTTTAATGACGGATGGTGCTGCCCGGGGAAATCCAGGGGAAGCCGGCATTGGTGTCGTTCTCCAAACCCCTGATGGGGAAATTGTGTACCGGTTTTATCAATACATTGGCATTCAAACCAACAATGTAGCGGAATACATTGCCCTCAAAACGGGATTGCAGCACGCATTGCAACACCACCCGAAGGAGCTGGAAATTCGCCTGGACAGTGAGCTGGTGGTTAA
>WGBF01000566.1 GCA_015494485.1 bacterium
CTCTTCCACGGGCACCAACCGATTGATGGCGTAAAATAGGTACATAGTGGAAAGCCAGGCAGTAAAGGCCTCTTTACTGAATAGATGCTTGGGTAGGTTTAACATTACCCATGCAAAGTGTTCCCACACATCAAAGCAGTGCTCGCAACTGCGCTGAATGCCGTTGCAACAGCGGCGGGTGGTCGTAAAATCCGCATTGTACGCCTTAAAATGGGGGTTAAACGGTTTTCCATTCGTAAACCGTTCCTGATTTTGGGGAAAATCCACAGACAAGCTGGTACACACCTCAAATCCCCAGCGTTCATCGAACAACCGCCCGGACGTAACCACTTCGGCCAGATAGCGGGTAATCAAAATGTGCTCCGGATATTCTTCGATTGCCCGGTCAATGGCCTCCAGCACCTCCTCAAAGCCCCGGTGGTAGTCCATGTCGCCACCCAGATGGTGCAAATCACTGTAGAAATTAAACAGCACGCGATTGCCGTTCTCCACGCATTGGCGCACCACAGCGGGAATTTCGTGGGCCTTTCCTGGGGCTACCGTGTAGTAGAAAAACGCCCGGGAATCGTTGCGGTAATTCTCCAGGGCTTTGCGGAAGACATCAATTTTGCCGCTGCCCCGCAGCCAGCGGTCTGTTGGGTGATCCCCCCACACCGCCACGCCAATGGGCAGATTCTCAAATCCCTCTAAGGGAATGCGGCGCAGGCCATTAGTGGCCACGCTGATATTGAAATTGTCATACAATTTTTTTAGGCGATGCAGGACCAAAGACGGTTCCCCGCCGACCACGGTTACAAAATTGGTTCCACGGGCTTTTTCCCGTTCCACAAAGGCATCAAACGCCGCTTCGCTTTCGCCGGCTGCCAGCGCATCCATGCCTTCGGCAAAATAATAGCACCCCGTGCACCGCAAATTGCACCGGCTGGTGATATCCACCGAAATGGAACGAATGGCCCCCGCCTGCCGAATCTGTCGGTACAGGGTATTCAAAAAAGGGTCTTCCAGATATGTTCGCAATGCCCGTAACACCTGCTTCCCCTCACTTACGCCATGGCCAGTTCATTTAGGCGGAGTTGCTGAAAAATCTCTTTCAAATCGTTCGGATCCGGTAAAAAGGGATAATCCCGGTACGGTTCTGAGGGACGATAACTGCCGTAGGGGCGTGTGCATCCGGGTTCCCCGCCTTCACCGGGACAACCATCTGTCATAAACGGAATGCCGGTACTGGCAACGCGGGTGAGTTCCGCTTCCCCCATGCGAATGTGAATGAGATGACCTGCATCGTCAAATTCGAAGCGATCCCTGGAAACGCCCACTTCTTCAATTAAATATTTGGCCAGTTGAATCCGGCGCCAGCGGGTAATATCCGGCTTGGGATGATTGGCCAGCCGCGAATCCGGTTCCGGATTAAAGCAGAACAAGTAGGCGTAAATCTGGCGTTCCTTTAGAGTATAAAAAATATCAATCAGGTCTTTGTCGCTTTCTCCCAATCCCACCAGGGTATGGCAATTGACCTTCCAGGGGCCAAAGATGTCCCTGGCGGCGAAGGTGATCTTCCAGTAATTGTCCCAATCCAGGCGGCCGTTGGGAACATTGGTGCGGTGTTGAATAAACAATTCCTGGGTTACCGCATCCAGGCCAATGCCAATCATATCTACCCCAATTTCCTTAAAATGCTGCAGGCGATCCACATTGAGGGTCGGCGGCGCTACCAGAATGGACAACGGGGTTTTGACGTGACGGCGGATGCGTTCGGTAATATCAACCGTATCGCGGTAAGCACGTCCGTGGGTAACCATGGAAATGCACAACCGGGTTAATCTGTTTTCGTATTTGGCCATCTGCTGCACTACCCGATCCGTTTCCAGTAGCGGCCATTCCACACGGATAAAGGATTTCTCTTCAAAACTGCCCGGGCGGGTGCGGGCCAGTCCGCAATAGGAACAGTCCGAAAAACACCCCTGCCCGTAATTCAGTAATAAGTTGATGCCACCAAAGTCAAATTCCCGGGAGAAACGCCCGGATTGTAACCGCAATACGATGGCACTGGCAGCACTCAGGCGCACCCAATCGGGACTTTCTTTTACCAGCGGTTCTTTTCCATGGATTAACGATTCGACAGAAATAACGTTGGAATTCGTACTATTCCCCGACGCACATGCCATAAATTATCCTCCTGCTTCCTGACGGGTTATTGTCTGGCTTTCTTTTTTGGGATAATAACAGGTTCCCCGATAGGTAAAATGGGATTCCATTCGGGCACGCCGTACCGCTTCCCACACGGTGGCCGCCAGAAGGTGCGGATTCACATCGTTGGTGGGATGGCGGCGACTTATTTCGGTGATGGTGTATTGAATGGTCTCCCGTTCCAGGGGATGCCACTTTAAAGCACTTTCCACGGCTGTGAAAAAGGGTAATTGCTCTAAGAAATCGCCGGTAATCATAACGCTCTTAATGGTTTCCCCAAACAGGGCAACATACACCCGCAGTAAACCAGCAGGTGTTTTTCGCACCGCGGCACCGTACAAATCCTGTTGCGGGGAAAATTGAAACAGCCATTGAGGGGTCTGGTATTTTTGCTCCATTAATTGCTGCACGGCTTGTTCTTCCTCAACCGTGAGGGGTGTTTCCTGAAAGGTGCATTGAAAATACCGGGCAAATGACTGTTTGAGAACATCGCGCACCTCATCCAAAGAAATGGCGGTACCCAGTTCCCGGCGAATAGTGGTCATGCGCTGGCGGACCGAGCGAAGAAGCACTTTGTCGGAAATTTTTTCCCGGGGGATGTTCAAAACCCGAATCATTAGATCCACATCCAGATCCACCAGCAAGCTGGTATGAAACAGCAGGGCTCCCCGGGCATCGGTGTAAATGCCCAACCCGGCAATTTTTCGCCCGTTTACCTCCAGGTCGTTTTTAGGGCGGAAGGCGGCGTCAATGCCCAGTTTGCTTAATCCGTCAATAATGGGTTGTGCCAGAAAGGCATACAGGTGGCGCTGATTCAGGTTCGGGGGCAAATGTTTAACGGCAGTGGTCAAACAAATCCCCAACTGGTCGCGCCCCATAATGATAGCCCCGCCACCGGTCATCCGGCGTCCAATCTGCACATCCAGTGCCTCACAGGCCTCCCGGTTGATTTCGGCCTCCAGATGTTGAAAACGCCCAACCAGTGCACAATGGGAGCGATAGGTGTACAGCCGCAGCGTTCCACCCGGTGCCGGCTGGGGCTCCTGGTACGGACGCATCAGTACCTCATCCGTGGCCAGTCCCAGATGGGCCGAAACGCCGTCATCGGCTATGTAGCGCCATCGTGTCTGCATCAGGCACTCCCACACGAACAGGAATCTTCAAAAAATTTGGGTTTTAATCCTTTTTCCCGGGCGTAGGCAACCACACCATCCGCAGGGTAAGCAATGCCGTTCAATCCATAATCTACTGCCAGGTGGTCAACCGCTACTTTGTGGTCCCCCAGGGGACGGGCGCACCCAATCATGATGGGGGTTTTGGGCATTTGCAACCGGGCCCGGTAGAAAAATTCTTCAATATCCTCCAGGGAAGGCGGCGGTACATTTTGCATGTGGGTACCCACCAGGGGTGTTAAAATTACCAGAATTAAGGAATGAACCGGATAGCGCTGAATCATTTCCAGTGCATGGTATTCCCCCAGAAATTGCCCAAAGTGCAATCCCAGAATGATGTGAGGGCGAATGCTAAGACCAAATTCGCTGAAATACGCCAGGGATGCTTCGTAAGCAGCGGTGGTGGTGTTTAAATGGTACACCTCCCGGATGGTTTCGTCGGCACCGATGATGTCAATCATCACCCCATCCACGCCGGCTTCTTTTAACTGACGGGCCGTTTCCCGGTCCACCAGACCGGTATGCACCATGACCCGCATACCCAGTTCATTTTTAATACGGGCAATATCCGGGAAATATTTTTTCAGCGGTACGGCACCCGCTTTATCGGAACCGCCGCTAATTAAAATGCCGGTAGTACCATTTTGGTGAAGTCGCTTGGCTAATTGAAACAGCCCTTCCTTTGGATTTAATGGAATCATGGGTTCCAGAATTTTAGACTGACAATGTTCACATTGAAGGGCACACGCACTCCCCGTAAGGGACACCGGACGAAATGCCTGCGGTGTTTTTTGCTGAAATTCCTCCGTGGAAAAGCGTTTTAACCCCGGGGCAAAAAAGCTAATGGTATCGCAAAAATTTTCCTGGCGAACGGCAAAGGCCTCTGCCCTGCGGCTTTCCACCGCTGTTACGACTCCGCTATCCATCCCCGCTCCTCGTATTTTTTTGCCTCTGCCAGCAACCAGGCCCGGATGTTGGCTTCGCCGCTGATTAAATCCGCTTTTTCCGCATCAAAATTGGTAAGTTCCATTTCAACGAACCACCCCTGTCCGTAGGGATCTTCATTGGCCAGGCGGGGGTTCTGAAGAAGGGCGTCGTTAACGCGAACAATTCGTCCACTAACGGGTGCTTTTAAAGCACCGACGTGTTTTTCGGCTTCCACAGACCCCAGGCTTTCTCCGCGGCGCACTTCGCTCCCGACATCATTAAATTGCACCACCACAAAGCCACCGCGACTTCCCTGCTCAATATCATCGATTCCAATGCGGGCAATTTTCCCTTCTACCTTTACCCAGAAATGGGTGGCGGGGTCGTAATACACATCTGTTGGAAATTTGTGATTTTTTATTTCAATCATCAGGGCCTCCTCGCAGTAAACGTGCAATTCTGCGTTGTTATCTACCGGACCGGGAATTCACCCTTTTCCAAAACACACCCAATACCTCTATTCCTCCTCCCACTCTTTAATCCACCTCCACCCTCCCCAACCCAAACACTTTTTTCTTTTTTTGTTTTTTGTCTTTTTTCTTTTGTCTTTTGTCTTTTGTCTTTTTTCTTGTCCTACACTCCCATTGCCTCTACCACCAGCTCAATAATATCCTTAACAATCAGTTTCCCCTCATTGCCGGTGGATTTAACGGCGTCTTCAAAACGGGAGATTTCATAGGGGCAGCACACCACCAGCACATCGGCGCCGGTTTCTACCGCTTCTTTCACCCGGTTTTCGGAAAGGCGTTCTTTTACGTGGTCGGCCATGAAGCCATCCAGCCACATCCCTCCGCCGCCGCCACCACAGCAGAAGCTGTTCTGCCGGCAACGCCACATTTCAACCAATTCCACCCCGGGAAGGCTGTTGATGATTTGGCGCGGCGCGTCGTATTCACCATTGTGGCGGCCCAGGTAACAGGGATCATGAAAGGTAACTTTGTAATTCAGGGTGTTTTTAAACTCCAGCTTGTCCATTAACGGCGCCAGAAAAGTGGTGTAGTGCACCACATCGTATTCGCCGCCCAATTTGGGATATTCCTTTTTAAAGGCGTTTAATGCATGGGGGTCCGTGACCAGAATTTTATTAAACTTGTATTTGCTGAAGGTTTTAATGTTCTCTTCGGCAAATTCTTCGAATAACCCCCGTTCCCCGGCAAGGCGCTGGGAGTCGCAACTGCATTTTTCTTCCGTTCCCAGAATGCCAAAATCCACATTCAGTGCGTTCAGAACTTTGGCCAGTGCCACACTGGTTTCCTTTCCGCGGGGATGATACGATGGGTAACATTCCACAAACCATAGAATGTCTGCCTCTTTCTTTTCTTTCATGATGGGCACCGGAACGCCTGCATCTTTGGCCCAGTCGGCCCGTTTGCGGGGGGATTCTCCCAGCGGGTTACCGTACTCAAAGGTGTTTTCGAATACTTCCTGCAATTCCGCCGGTACGTGCCCTTCCATTACGGCTTCTTCCCGCACGGCCGGCATGATGTTAATCATATTCACGTCCTTCGGGCACACCCGGAGGCAATTCATGCAGGTGGTACATTTCCACAGTTCATCGTCTGTCAGTAAATCAATGCCAAACTGCAGGCGGCGATATATTTTCCGCGGGCCGTAATCGCCCACTTCATTCACCGGGCAAACCGGTACGCATTGGGCGCACTGGTAGCACCAGGCAATGGATTCGGCTCCGGGGATTTCCGCTATTTTTTCCAGCACATCGATCCCGTAATCAAACACGGGGCGCTGGTCGAACATGCGGTTCCATTCACTGGTTAGTTCAATGCCATCGACAACAACTTTATCTTTGGCGCGAATTTGTTTGGGATCAACTGGCATGTTTTATTTCCTCCAAGCTATAAATGCCAAGTAGTCTTCGGGTAAATTCCGGTAATTTCGGCATTACTTTGTTGAATTCCTGGGTCATCCGCATTCGTAATACGGTATAGGTATAAATCACATACACGCAGGCCAGATAGGTGTAGGCGCCGAACGCCGTTTGCAAAAAGGACGGAATTTCCGGCGCTTTGCCAATTTCACGCAGGTGGTGAATAGCTTCCCCGACCTTTTCATAAATTTCCCCGGGTGACCCGGCATCCAGCGAAAACTTTTCCATCAGCACCAGTGGCAGAGACCCGGTTTTGGTGTTGGGATCCCACATCCACCGGGTCCACATCCAGTATTTTTCCGGATCGGAATAGAACAAAATTTCGCTGGTCAAGTCGTACCGCAGGGTTTCGGGGATTTCCGGGAAGGCGTTGAAGAAGGTCTGAACCCGCCATCCCACCGGTTGCTCTTCGTGCAACAACTGGCGCACCTGCCGGGCAAAATAGTCCGCCGAATACTGTTGAACGATTTTGTCTACCCGGCGACGGGTAGCGAACACACATCGCAGCAGCATTTTAAAATCGGCGTCCGTAAACTGGCCCTGCTGCGCCCGTTGCACCAATGCCTTCATCCGGTCCACCTTCAATCTTAAATCTGCCTGAATTTGCTCCAGCTCCTCCAGCGTGATGCGGGAGAGCGTTTCCAGCATAAATTCTTTGGCAGATTGTTTGTCGATATAATGCGCCATTTACACCTCTCAACTGGCCTTTTTGGCTCCGTTTTCCCGCACCGTTTTAATAGCCCGCATGGCGGCCAAACCGGCTGCCGAAATGGAATCCTCCAGATCCGCCGGACCGGTACAGGCACCCGCAGCAAACACACCGGGTACAGAGGTACTAACCGTGTCCATGGGAGCACCCACGGCTTCAATAAATTGATATTTGTTTTGCTTCAGGCCGAATATTTTAGCGATCTCACGGGTACCCTTGCTGGGCTCCATACCTACGGAAAGGATGACGATATCCATGGGGATTTCAAACGGCCGGCGCAAGGTGGTGTCTTCCCCTTTTACCAGCAGTTTGTCGCCTTTCTTTACAATCTCTGTTGCAATTCCTTTTACGTAATTTACTTTATGTTCCTCCTGGGCTTTCCAGTACAGTTGCGGTTCCCAGTAGGAATACATACGCATGTCAATGTAGAAGATGAATACTTTGCAATCGGGAACCATCTGGCGAATTTCGATGGCTTCTTTGGAGGCGATACCGCAACACACTTTGGAACAATACTCATTGCCGATGCGACGGTCGCGGGATCCCACACACTGGATGAAACAGACCCGTTCCGGCTTTTTACCATCCGAAGGACGGACGAACCGATGGGCCTTCAGCATCTTTTCGCAATCCACCAGGGTAATTACGTCTTCGTATTCGTAATAGCCGTACTTCTGGGTTTCGCGCCCCGGATCAAAATGTTGAAATCCCGTGGCAACAATAACCGCACCCACATTCAGGACTTCTTCACCCTTACCATTTTTTACGGTGACCTTAAAATCCCCCACACTGCCTTCTGCAGCAACGACGGTTGAACTCAGGCGAATGTCTACATTGGGATTGTTTTCCACAGCCTGGATCATTTCGTTCATGGCTTCTTCCGCGCTCCGTAAGTCCGGGGTTAATGCGGCATACTGCGCTTCGTCGGGGGTTCCTCCCAGGCGATCCCGTTTTTCCACCAGAATCGCTTTAAATCCCAGATCTCCAATTGAACGCGCCGCCTCTAAACCGGCGGGTCCACCACCAATCACAAGAATATCTTGACTAGGCATCTGCATCCTCCCAGGTTAAGTATTGTTTTTCACCACTTTTTAGTTTTTCCAGGGCTTCTTCAAATTCGCGCCATTTTTCATCCGGGTCGATTCCCAGTTTTTCCAGAAAGGGCCGGTTTTCGGTGTTGTGCCAATGCAGTTGCAACACTTTGTAGGGATGAGCGCCCATGGCCAGTGCTGCAATCTGGGAATCGGACATGACCGGAATGCCTACTTTTTTGCCGTGGGCTTTTCCGGCAAACTGGCTCTGGTCCAGCGTGGTAACGCAGCCCGTATCATGGGTTACCACAATATCCGGATTGGCTTCTTCCTTCATGACTTCAATTTTTCGCTGCACGGCAAAAGACCGCGAAAAGTCGCGCGACACCAGGATGTGGCGGAATCCAAAACCGCAGCAGTCATACCAGCTGGAATATTCACCAATTTGAATACCCAATGCTTTGAGGGTGCCCGTGACAATTGCCGTGCGCTGGGCCCCGTAAATTTCCGGGTCGTAAATGGCATCTTCTTCTACCAGCTTATGATAATGGCAGGCCGGGTGTACCGATGCGACAATGTGGCTCATGTCAATGACCTGCCGTTCGGCAATTTTATCCCGCATGGCGTACACCCATTCGCTGTAATGGACAATTTCTTCCGGAAAGACCAATTTTTTCCCCAGGCGCTCCATGATGTCACGCACCTTTCGACGAAGATCGTGATGGTGCAACAGTTCATGGCGCACTTCTTTGTAATGGCCAAAACTGGTCCCGCAGTGGATGAGCGGAAACCGCCCCGTTTCGTGGGCTGCGGCAAAATTGCGAACGGCCACAGCGACCTGGGCTTCGGCATTGGAAGTAGCGGACGCGTAATAATTCCAGGCGGTACAGGAAGTTTGATCGCTGGGATCCACATAATCAAACCCAAATTGCCGATGGAGCCAGAAAATGGATGTTGAATATCCCGGAATGTGGCCACACTGTCCGCAGCTTTTATGATGCCAGGTATGCTCCAACGGAATCTTCTTCTTCCGTCCGTACTTGGTGGTGACTTCCACATAGGGTTCCGGTACCCGGATGACTTCCAATTCCCCCTCTTTTTCCAGCTGAAACAGGATATCCCGATAATCTTCTGTTGGGGCATCTTCCGGTGTATATTTAAAACCGGGTTGTTTTTGCGACTTAATTAATTCTTCCACCGGGATCATTTGTTGTCCCATAATGGTTCTCCTTTTTTAAATGACCGATTTTTCATCCCCGAATTTCAACTAAACCGTCCTGCCGCGGTGAGGCGGATGGGCGCTCCGCAGCATATCCCAGGTTCATGGCAAACACAAAACTCCATTTGTCCACCTCCAGCCCGGCCGTGAGCACCAATTCGGCTTCCAGATGGGGAGATTTAAAGCTGATCAACCCCGTTCCCAGACCTTCCGCCGTTGCCTGCAACATCATGTTTTGTGAAGCAGCAAACGCAGAGGCCAGCAGATGAAAGCGAATGGATGGATGCGGATCCTTGGGCACAAAGCCCAGGATAATGACCGGTGCATTTCCCAGATTTTTGGCGAATTCATGAGCGTACTCTTTCCATTCGTGTTCTTCCCAGCTTTCGTGCTCCGCACCGTACGGGGAGTGTTCATACATATACCGAAGGTATTTTAAAATAGCGCGGCTACGAATAATAATAGACGCTACGGTGTCTCGGGCTTCGCCCCGAAAGGCAATAAACTTCCACCCCTGAATGTAATACGGTGAATAGGGCGCCCACGTACCAGCTTCCAGCACCCGTTGCAGGGCATCTTCCGGCAGCGCCCGCGTATAATCAAATTTGCGGATGGTACGGCGACTTTTAATTAACTCAAGGGTTTGAAAGGGGTCAAAACGGGTCATTGTTTTCTCCTTACTCATCAAAGGTTACGTCGTAGCCCGCGTCTTCCAGTCGCTCTTCCATTACATCCTGCAAAATCATAAATAAGCCTTCATCAATTTCTTTGATCATGTCCATCACACCGGTCATGTGCCAGATGAGGTACAGTTCGATAATGGTTTTCTCACTCACACTCCATCCGGTTTCCACGGTATGAAGGGTTTCCGGTGGCAAGGCCCGCCGCCATAAGTCCAGATTATCCGCAATCTCATTCACATGATGCCCCCAATCCGGGAAGGCATTGGGTTGGAGCATGTCCGGAGATACCTGAGTACCGGTGGACATGATTTTGTAAATAATACGCCCGTATCCTTCCAGCGCTTCTTTGGCAGTTTCCAGGCCGTTCCGTACGGCCACTTCCCGCATGATGGTAATTAACCCACCGGGCGAATTCCCCCGCGGACAGCGGTCACAGGAAAAACACTGGGAACAATCCCAGATGCTGTCATTCATCAGGGTGTAAATAAGCTCCACATCTTCGCGGGAAACGGCCTGGGCAATCACCCGGGGACTAAAATCATAAAAGCGGGCAGACGGGCAGGAAGCTACGCACACACCACATTCGTAGCAGCCGTACAACACATCGTGAAACCGCTCATCGGCCTTTACTTCCTGAAACAGCCGCTCCTTTTCTTCATACGGCACATCTTTGTATTTCTCGCCGGTTAGATCAAGCGGAATTGAATTGATGTCGACAACATTGTTCATAAAAATCTCCTTCCACTTCGTTTGTGCTTTGGGATGCACTCAATCCACAATCCAACGGGATTGTTCAGGGAATTCGTTCAGGCACTTATTCAATGTGTTCGCAGGCTTTAATATCTTCCCGTTCCACTTTTTCCAGGTACTTCTGAATTGCTTCTTCCCCCGTCACCAGTTCTTTTACCTCTTCATCCCAGTTGGTGGGCTTCATTTTTACCACCCAACCTTCCCCGTAGGGGTCCCGGTTTAAAATCTGGGGGTCTTCTGTTACTTTTTCGTTCACTTCAACAATTTCCCCGGAAACGGGCGTTTTAATTGGCCCAACCCACTTGGCGCTTTCCACCGTTCCAATGGGTTTTCCTTTAGCGCGGGTTAACCCCACTTTTTTAACCTTGGCATGTAACACCGGTCCGGCAAGATTTTGGGCAACATCGGTCATGCCGACGGTTACCGTGCCGTCATCATTTACCCGCACCCAGGTATGGTCGTCTACGGAATAGTACAAATCTTTTGGTATTTTACAACCTCTGACAATGCCGACGTCTGACATGGTGTTTACTCCTTTTTATTATCCATCATTGTTTATTGGTACCTTTCCGGTTGTACTAAAAATACATGACATGGTCCGCATCCAGCGCCAGGTCAATAATACTGGTTGCCCCCAGAATCTTGACGCCATCGATGAGGTCTTCCGGTTTCATATCCCACAAATCCATGCTTTGCTGACATACGGACAACTTCACCCCGGCATCCAGCGCCTGGTCCAGCAGTGTTTTCAGGGTGACGCCACTTCCGGGTTTTAATTCAATTTTTTCCGCTTCCCCTTTTCGTAACTGATTGGTTCCATTCATGGTAAACCAGATCATCACGTCCATTTCCATTGCTGCTGCTGCAATGGCATAATACACCGGGGAATACGTTCGCGTGGGTGTATCCACACCGTGGGTTTGAATTACCAGTATTTTTTTCCCTTCTAAATCTTCCATACCTCTGTCCTTTCTGATTTTTATGTACAACCTGTTTTAGTATTCCGTGCTTTCTACTGGAATAGTGTGCAGAGCTTGGGATCCGCTTTTACGATGACATATTTTTTTGTCCAGTCCCATTCTTCATCATGCTCCATCATGTAGTCCAGTAACGCTTCCTTATCGCTGTTTAGCTCTACCACACGGACCCGATTGGCCTGTCCGCGGGAATCGTATCCCAGAATTTCCAGCAACACCCAATTGCCGGCTTCTTCCAGATACATTTCGCTTAGTTCTTTTAAACCCAGAATTTTGTTTTTCCATTTACTCACCGGCCTAACTGTGTTTTGCCACGGCTTCACGCAGCTGGCCGAAAACTTCCAGCCAGTGCTCGGTCTCGATGCCCGGTGTTTGCACCGCATTGGCGGCGTAAAAGGCTTCAATGGCTTGTTTTAATGCCGCCGGGTCCATCGATGTCCCTTTCAAATATTGCTCAAATGCTGCTAACTGGTCCTGGGGGTAAAAGGTGAAATCACCGGAAATTACCAGATCGTCAATGGTGTTTTCACGAATCCGCAGGGTAATGCGGATGAGTCCGCCCGGTGCTTTGAGCGCTGTTTCCCCAATCCACACACCACCGTGAATTTTTACCGCGTCACGCACCAACCCACCTTTTTTGAACAGCCAATCCTTTTGCGAAAACCGCTCCGTTAATTCCGTCAATACAGTCTGCTCATGAGGGGTGAGGCTTCCTTCTTCCACCGGACGCTGGAGTGTTTCTTCCATGTGCCGGATGTAACGCTGTTTCACCTCTGTTCGGTCCGGTACATGCCCCAGTTCCTTTTTCAGCGTTGTCATGTAATTTTCCAACCCCTGAAATACCTTGTCCCGGAATTTTTCATTGGGCACTTTGAGGACCTTTGCCATGGTGTGGGTATCAAAATCCAGCATCAGGGAACTAACCACCACTTCTGCATTCCCAATCAGTGCTGCCCCCATTCCCCCAATTTTTTTGCCGTGAACATGGATGTCATTAATGGGGCGAAAACTAGCTTCCACACCAAAGTCCTTATAGGTGGCCATGATTGGGGCAGCGTGCCAGGCAAAACGGTCCACCACTTTAAGCGGCACGTGGTCCGGCTGGAAGACCCATTGGGTAAAAATTTGGTTATCATCCAGCAGCACAGCTCCACCGCCGACCTCGCGCCGGGTTACGGGAATATTGTGAGCCTGACAGTAGTCCAGATCCACTTCCCGCTCCACTTCCTGATGAAATCCCACACACACATACGGCGTATCCGGACTAACCAGAATGGCGGTATCCGGAGTTTCCGGTGTCATGGCATACGCAATGGCATGATAAATGGTTTGTGACTGCAAATAGGGTATCGTCCCCGCATCAATTAGACGTACCGGTCCGTGTTTTGACATTCCGTTTACTCCTTCCACCAATTTCCCACAACATTCCCTTTACATTCAAAACGCTAAATAAACAGTGTTACATTGGCATCCGCGGCAAATTCCAGGAACGTTGCCGCCCCGCCAATTTCCGCTTCATCAATAAAATCTTCCTTTTTAAATCCAAACACATCCATGGTCATCTGGCAGCCGATAAGGCGTACATCCATTTCAACCGCCATATCCCGTAACTCTTCGATACTGGCTACCCCTTTTTTCTTGAATGTCTTTTTCATTAAGGCGGTGGTCATCTGCTGGAAGCCCGGCACGGTGCTCATGATTAAATTCGGAATGGGTAAATCAATTTTTTCCAGCGGCCCAAAGGGCATTTTCATGGGCATGGCCGGGTTTCCAAGTGGGCTGACTGCAGCATCCAGTTTTTTCTTTAATAAGGGCAACCCATAAAATGTAAAGAAAATGGCAACCTCCCAGTCCATTGCTCCGGCAGCCGTTGCCAGAATAAAGGGCGGGTATGCCCAATCCAGCGACCCTTTACTGGCAATTATCGCTAAACGCCGACGTTTATCTTGTTCTGACATAATAAGCCCCCTCTCAGTTAATTAATTGTGTTTATTGGATAACGCATGAAAAACCACTTCCTGACTGATTTTTAGTGGGTTTTCTTAATCAGAAAACGGTACTTGCCACCTTCTTCTTTGGCTTCCAGCAATTCATGGCCTGTTTGTTTTGCCCATGCTTCCATATCCGGAATTGATCCGGGGTCCGTGGCAATCATTTCCAGCACATCGCCCACATTTAATTTTTTCATGGCTTTATTGGTTTTTACAACGGGCATGGGACATAACAGTCCGCTACAATCCAGTGTTTCGGTAATTTGAATATCTGCCATTGCTTCCTCCGTTTAGTTGGTTTTTTGGACAAATAAAACAGTGTAATCGTCTTTTTCCCGCGTCCGAAGAACGGGATTTCCCGTCATTCGGGACCAGCTTAAAACATCTGCGTGACTTTCTTCATTATTAATAAGTAGTTCAACGACTTCCCCCGCCCGTAATTCCCGGAAGGCAAAATACAAATGGACCACTGCAAGCGGTGTGTACATCCAGCGGCAATCCACTTTTTTGCTAATCACAATTTCCATACGCTCCTCCAGGCACCTGATTTTTGCAAATGTCGTTCCAGAATTTTTTAACACCCGTAAAATGTTCAGCACACTTAACCATTCTCTGAAAATACAATGGGTTTGGCATGTGGCCGTGCACGGGTGCTTAAGCCGGAACACTGTTTCGACTATGGTATTCAGACCATAGTTATGGCAACGGCGTTATAACCTGAATACCATAATCTGGTGGGAGGGAAATGCTGTTTCAGAGGAACAAAAAACCCCCTGCGATGTTCAGGGGGCACTGTTTAACAGAAACGTGGGAAGAAAGAGTCAACTATTCATAAAACGAACCATTGGTTTTGGCCAAATCGCGGAGAATTGGCGCGGGAGAAAACCGGGGGCCATATTCACTGGCAAGGGTTTCCATAATTTCAACGACCTGCCCAATCCCTAACGTATCCATATATTTAAAGGGACCGCCCAGAAAGGGAGGAAATCCCAGTCCCAGAATGGCCCCTAAGTCCCCATCGGTGGGATTTTGTAAAATGTTTTCCTGCAAACAAAACGCGGCTTCGTTCAGCATCATAAACGTCAACCGTTTCTGAATCTTCTCTTCCGGGAAAGTTTTTCGGTGCGGACCACCAAAATAGCGGTAAATTTCCGTATTCACCTCACGGGATTTCTTTTTACCATTGCCATACCGGTAGAATCCCTTTTTGTTTTTCCGCCCCAGATATCCGGCTTCCGCCAGTTTTTTCATGGCGTCAGTCGCCCGCGCACCGCGCGATTCAAACAATCCCGCCAGAATATCCGTGACATGGGCTCCCACATCGATGCCCACTTCGTCGATTAATTTTATGGGCCCCACCGGGAAACCGAATTTCCGCATGGCCCGGTCAATTTGCCGAATCTCCCCACCTTCTTCCAGCAACAACAGGGCTTCATTTAACATGGGTGCCAGAATGCGGGTGGTGTAAAAGCCGGGCCCATCGTTTACCACAATGACGGTTTTCCCCTGGCGAATTCCCACATTGATGGCTGTTGCCGTGACCCACTTACTGGTGGAAGGGGTTACGATTATTTCCAGCAGTGGCATTTTTTGAACCGGGGAGAAGTAATGCATTCCAATGACCTGGGCCGGGCGCCGGGATTTTTCCGCTATTTTCTGAATGGGAATCGATGAGGTATTGCTGGCAAAGATGTGATGTTCCGGTGTGGCGGCTTCTGTTTCCTGCAAAACGGTGTGTTTAATTTTTAGATCTTCAAACACTGCTTCAATAGTCAGGTCCACATGCGAAAAACATTTGTAATCTGTTACAGGGGTTACCCGGCTCATGATCTGGTCCCGTGCAAAGGGGGTGATAATGCGCCGGCGTACTTTTTTGGAAAGCCCGTCGTAAATGACTTTCACCCCGCGAGAAACGGCATCAAAGTTGATATCCTTGAGAATTACCGGCAGCCCGTTGTTTACGGACACGTCGGCAATTCCAGAACCCATTAAACCGGCCCCCAG
>WGBF01000567.1 GCA_015494485.1 bacterium
ACCGCATTGAGTTCTTTGACGACACCATTGAGTCCATCCGTGAATTTGATGTGCTGTCCCAGCTTTCGCTGCGGGAAGTCCAGAGCGTGCGGCTACTGGGCAAAACACCAGCTACCCGCGCCAGTGCCACCCTGCTGGATTACTTTCCGGACCACGCCCTGGTCGTCTGGTTCGATGTGGAAGCTGGCCAGAACGCAATCCGCCGCTGGTGGGAGGACGTGGAACAGCGTTTCTCCCAGGTGAAGGACGAACTTCAGCTTTCCGCTCCGGAAGAACGCTACCTGCTGCCCGACGAGGTAACCGAACGCCTCAAACCGTTTCGGCAGATTATTTCCGGGCGTCTGGGTACCCGGGAGGCATACCACGTTCATTTCCAGGTAAACCCGGCACCCGAATTCAAGGGGAACATTAAGCTTTTTGCGCGCCACATTGAAGAACGGTTGAATCCCCCGGATGGCAGCACCCCATGGAAGCTCATCTTCCTGCACGATACCCGTGCTGCCCGGGAACGCATGGAAGAAATGCTGGAAGCAGAAATGCAATTTCCGCCACCGCTTCAGTATCTGGAAGGGGAACTCCACAGCGGGTTTTCCCTGCCCGAACATCGGCTTGAAGTTTTTGCCGAACACGAGATATTTAATCGCCTGCGCATGCGGCGGCGGAAAAAACGGTTGCGGGTTGCCGGTAGCTTGTTACGCAATTTGAATCACCTGAATTACGGCGATTACGTGGTCCATGTGGATTACGGCATCGGAAAATACGCCGGCACCGAGCGGCTCCGGGTGGCCGGGCAGGAAAAGGAAGTGGTAAAACTCCTCTACGCCGACAATGATATCCTTTACGTCAATCTGGATAAATTAAACCGCATTCAAAAATACGTAAGCGAAGAAGGGGTAACCCCTACCCTCACCAAGCTGGGAAGCGCCGAATGGGACCGCGTTAAAAAGCGCACCCGCCAGGCAGTTCAAAAAATTGCCCGGGAGCTGGTGGAATTGTACGCAGCCCGAATGGCCCAGCAGGGACACACCTTTGCACCGGACACGCTGTGGCAAAAAGAACTGGAAGCCGCCTTTCCGTACGAGGACACCCCCGATCAGGCCCGCGCTACCCGGGAGGTTAAACTGGACATGGAGAGCCCCCGCCCCATGGACCGGTTGATTTGCGGCGACGTAGGATACGGCAAAACCGAAGTGGCCATCCGCGCCGCCTTTAAAGCCGTGATGGACGGCAAGCAGGTAGCGGTTCTGGTGCCCACCACTATTCTGGCGCAACAGCATTACAACACGTTTCGGGAGCGGATGGCAATGTTTCCGGTACAGATTGAAATGCTTTCGCGTTTTCGCACACCGGCGCAGCAAAAAAACATTCTGGCCAAATTGAAGCAGGGGGAAATCGACATCATTATTGGAACCCACCGGCTACTGTCCAAAGACGTGAGCTTTAAAGACCTGGGCTTACTTATTGTGGATGAAGAGCAACGCTTTGGGGTAACCCACAAGGAACGCCTGAAAAAACTGAAAGTAACGGTGGACACCCTCACGCTAACGGCCACCCCCATTCCCCGAACATTGCACATGGCGCTCATGGGTGCCCGGGATTTGTCCACCATTGACACGCCCCCCAGCAACCGTCATCCTATCATTACCGAAATAACCACCTGGGACCCGCAATTGATTTACAAAGCCATTACGTATGAACTCAACCGCGGCGGCCAGGTGTTTTTTGTACACAATCGGGTGCAAACCATTGACGGCGTGGCCGCCATGCTCCGCAACATTGTGCCCAAAGCCCGTATTCAGGTGGCACACGGGCAAATGAAAGAACGCCAGCTGGAACGCATTATGGACGATTTTTACCACCGGAAATTTGACGTCCTGGTTGCCACCATGATTATTGAAAACGGTCTGGATATTCCCAATGTGAACACCATCATCATTAATCGCGCGGACCAATTCGGCCTGGCCCAATTGTACCAGCTGCGAGGGCGCGTGGGTCGCTCCGACCGGCAGGCATACGCTTACTTAATCGTTCCACCCCAGGAGCGACTCAACGAAACCGCCCTGAAACGATTGTACGCCATTGAAGAATTTGACGACCTGGGTTCCGGCTTGAAAATTGCCATGCGGGACCTGGAAATTCGGGGAGCCGGAAATTTGCTGGGACACCAGCAGAGCGGTTTCATTAATGCCGTTGGATACGACCTGTACCAGAAAATCCTGAGAGAAGCCGTGGAACATTTGCAGGATGAGACCCTGCCCGAAACCGTGCTTCAGGACCGGATGCCGGTGGTGGATGCAGCGGTCG